>DDYQ01000051.1 GCA_002348005.1 Desulfobacteraceae bacterium UBA2230
GTTTCCGCTCGGAGATCATCCGGGCGTACACCTTCTCCCGGACGCTCTCCACGTAGTCGAGCCGTTTGATGCGCACGTCGACCAGCTCGATGCCGTACTGCGGGATGATCCTGCGGGCTTCGTTCAATATCGTACGCGTTATCTCTTCGCGCCCACGGGTGATTTCCTGCTTCAGTTCTTCCTCGCGCTCTTCGGGAACCTCCTCCAGTTGCTCCTGTTCAGGAGCTTCCCAGCTCGCGCTGCGGACCAATTGAACCAACTCACTGCTCGAAATCTGGTCGCGCACCACCGAGTCGATAATGTCGTTCAGCCGGGACTGAGCCCCTTCTTCGGAAGCCACGTTCTCGAGGAATTTGCGGGCATCGGCGATGCGCCAGCGTGCCGTGGTGTCGATCCAGATGAATTCGCGACCTTTGGTAGGGATCTGGTTGGGGTCGCCATCCCACACCAGCAGGCGTTTTTCAAAACGCTTGACGTCCTGGATAAAAGGCAGTTTGATATGCAAACCGGCCTCGGTGATGGTCTCGCCGACCGGGCGGCCAAACTGCACCACCACCGCCTGCTGGCCCTCTTCGAGGGTATACAGCGCACTGTACGCCACGATCACGATCAGTGCGGCAATCGCAATTAGAATTTTGACAGAATTATTCATGGCTGACTCCCGGTTGGCGGGTTACCGGTTGGTCTCGGCTGGGTGCCGGCCGCAGTCGGTTCCGAACCCGAAGTGAGCGGCAGCCAGGGCACGAGCGCTTTCTGATCCTGGTCGACGATGTATAACCCCTTTAAACCATCAAGGAAATCGGCCATCGATTCCAGATATAAGCGCCGGCGGGTCACCTCCGGTGCGCTTTGATACTCCTTCAGGATGGCCTCAAAGCGTACCGCCTCGCCGCTGGCGCGGTTGATACGCTCCAAAGCATAGCCTTCCGCCTGGCTGATGTTCTGGGCCGCCACACCGCTGGCCCTGGGAATTTCGCGGTTGGCCTGCTCCTGGGCCTGGTTGATGGTGCGCTCCCTGTCCTGGCGCGATTCATTCACTTCGTTGAAGGCCGGCTTGACCGTGTCGGGGGGTGTCACATCCTGCAGTTCCACGGTCACCAGCCGCACGCCCGTTTGATAAGAGCTCAACAGGTCCTGAATCTCTTTTTTAGCTTCGGCGGCAACTTCCACACGCGCGGTGGTCAGAACATCGCTGCCCAGCCGGTTGCCTACCACCCGCCGCATGACCGCTTCGGTGGTATCGCGAATGGTCTTGGGAGTGTCCCGCACCTGAAAAAGGAAGCTGATCGGGTCCTCGATGCGGTATTGGATGATCCACTGGACGTCGATGACGTTGAGGTCACCCGTAAGCATGAGCGATTCGCCCTTGAATTCACCATTGGCCGCATAGCGGGTGCGCTCGCCGGGGGTGGCGGACAGAGTCCGGAAGCCGAATTCTTCCTTGAGCACGCGTGCGGTCGGCAGCAGGCGGACCTTCTCGATGCCCAGGGGCCACTTGAAATGCAGCCCGGGGGAAGCCGTACGCACCACTCGGCCGAAGCGCTGCACGATTCCCGTCTCCTCGGGTTGAACGGTGAACCAGACGCTGAAAACGAGGATCAGCAGGACCAGCCCGGCGAACACGAGCAGCGGTGGACCAAATTTGGCCCCCCGCCAGCGTCGCCGGAACTGTTCGGCCATATCTTCCCACGAGGGTTCCCGTCCGCCTGGTGGCGTCCAAGCAGCCATTCATTACCTCCTTTGCCATTGCGGTGGCGCATAGCGCCCCCATCAACACCCTTCGCCCCCAGGAGCAGTTCGAAGAAACATTCAGGGTTCCGGTATGCGGTTCAAAGCTTTGGAACTGTCCTACTGGACCATTTTGGGGTGCTGGCTCCCCGGATGGCCATGCGCCGCCCCTCACCTCATGCAGGTCAGGAGGCGAGACGGCGATCGGTCCGCACTGCCCTCAAATGTGCTGCGGGCCGGGTTGGAGTCTGGAACTTCAGGCGAATTGGAATCTACGCCGTACCACTGGTCGGTCAGTAAATCAGAAATGGTGCTGAGCTTGATTGAATCATATGCAAAGTGCGGTTGTTCTTTTATATTCATGCCAATCACGCCATTGTCAACACGGAAACGCCGATTTTCAGTCTCCCTGAAAACGACTTCGGATCGATCCATTGTTTTTTATTGCAGGCGCATTTCGGCCTCGTCTATTGTGATCCGTGTCATATGCCCGAACCGTTTTGCCGACAGCGAGGAACCGATGCAGCGAAAAAAACTCCGTCCTTCCCGGAAACGTTTTTCTATCGCGGTGACGCACAGCGCCCTGAAAAAAGATATCATGCGCCACATCCGCTTTTCCCTGGGCAGCGATCCCGGCAAGCCGGATAAATTCGCCGTGTTTATGGGCCTGGCCCATAGCGTGCGCGATCGTCTGATTGATCGCTGGATTGAAACGCAGCGCTCGCTTTACGACACACAATCCAAGCGCGTCTATTTTCTGTCCATGGAATTTCTGCCCGGCCGATTTCTTAGAAATTATCTGATCAGCCTGGGAATGGAGAGCGTGGCGCGTGAGACCTTGGAGCAGATGGGATTCGATCTTGATGAACTGGAAGAAGAGGAGTGGGACGCCGGCTTGGGCAACGGGGGTCTGGGGCGGCTGGCCTCCTGCTACATGGATTCGATGGCGTGCCGGCGTCTGCCCGGATACGGTTACGGCATCCGGTACGACTTCGGTATTTTCCATCAGGTCCTGGAAGATGGCTGGCAGCGCGAACAAAGCGACAACTGGATGCGACGCGGCAATCCGTGGGAAATCCAGCGCTGCAACCATTTGGTGCCGATCCGCTTTTTCGGACGCTCGGAAGCATATGTGGACGCCCTGGGACGCCGACGCTTCCGCTGGGTGGACGGAGAAGTGGTCATGGCAATGGCCAGCGACATCCTGGTGCCCGGCCTGGCCGATCATTATGTAACCAACATGCGCCTGTGGATCGCTCAATCCAGCCGTGAATTCAACCTGGAGTACTTCAATCAGGGCGACTACATCGGGGCCATGGAATCCAAAGTATTGAGCGAAAACATTTCCAAGGTGCTCTATCCCAGCGACGAACAGGCTGCCGGACGCGAGCTGCGCCTCAAACAGCAATATTTCTTCGTGGCCGCCACGCTGGACGATATCCTGCGGCGCTTTCGGAAGCAGAATCTGGCCTTTGCAGCCCTGCCCGATTGCGTGGCCATTCAACTGAACGACACGCACCCCTCCATCGCCGTGGCCGAATTGATGCGTATTCTGCTGGATCTGGAGGGTCTGGAGTGGGATGTTGCCTGGTCCATTTGCGAAAAGACATTCGGCTATACCAATCACACTGTGCTGCCTGAAGCCATGGAAAGTTGGCCGGTGGATCTTTTCGGTCGCATTCTGCCGCGGCACCTCGAAATCATCTATGAAATCAACCACCGTTTCCTGGAAACCGTACGCCGGAGCCAACCGGAGGACCCCCACCTGCCTGCCCGCCTGTCCCTCATCCAGGAAGGCGAGGTCAAGCGCGTCCGTATGGCCCACCTGGCGATCGTGGGCAGTCATTGCGTCAATGGGGTGGCCGAGCTTCACAGCCGCATTTTGCGCGAGTCGCTGTTCAAGGAATTCGACCGCCTGTTCCCCGGGCGTTTTCGCAATGTCACCAACGGCATTACACCCCGGCGCTGGCTGCACCAGGCCAATCCCTCCCTGTCGCGCCTGATCACTTCGGCCATCGGACCGGCCTGGGTGGAAGATCTGGACCGTTTGGGCGAACTTGTCCCGTTGGCCGAAGATGCCGACTTCCGTACGGCCTGGATGCACATCAAGCTGAACAACAAGATTCGGCTGGCGCGCTACGCCTTGCGCAAAGTGGGGCTGGAACTCGATCCAGCCACGCTTTTCGACGTGCAGGTCAAACGCATCCACGAGTACAAACGTCAGCTTCTGAACATCCTGCATGTTGTCGCTCAGTACCGGCGCATCAAAAGTGATCCCGGAGCCGCCCCTGTACCACGCACCGTGATCTTCGCCGGAAAGTCGGCACCAGCCTATCACCGCGCCAAGCTGATTATAAAATTGATCAACTGCGTGGCCGACGTCGTCAATCGCGACCCGGATACGCAGGGCAAGCTGCGGGTGATCTTTCTACCCAACTACTGCGTCTCGCAGGCCGAAAAAATCATCCCGGCCGCGGATCTTTCCGAACAGATCTCAACCGCCGGAATGGAGGCTTCCGGAACGGGCAACATGAAGCTGACGCTCAATGGGGCCTTGACTATCGGCACCCTGGACGGGGCCAACATCGAAATCATGGAAGAAGTGGGCCGCGAAAACATCTTCATTTTCGGTTTGAACGCCCCGCAAGTCGTCGCCCGCCGGGCCTGCGGCTACGATCCACTGGTCTGCTACGAGGCCGGTGGTGAATTAAGGGCGGTTCTGGATATGATCGGAGCGGGGTATTTTTCACCGGACAACCCCTCACTGTTTGCCCCGATTATGGATGCACTGCTGCATCAGGGCGACTATTACATGGTGCTGGCCGATTACCCCGCCTATGCGGAAACCCAGCTGGCAGTGGATCGATTGTACCAGGACAAGGAGGCGTGGGCCCGCTGTTCGATTTTCAATACCGCCCGCATGGGCAAGTTCTCAAGCGATCGGGCGATCATGGAGTACGCCGCGCACATTTGGAATGTGCGGCCGGTGCTCTAACAGGTGACCTGGCGCCGGAAACGCCGGCATCATTCAGGTGAGGCGAGTCAGGTGTTCGTGTTTTCTTTTTTGAGCCGGCGCAGGCCATGTGCGCATTTGTGCGGGCAGGTGGCGCAATCGCCCGAACAGCGACTGCCGTCGCCGCACATGAAGCCGCAGTTGCCGCAGCCGTGTTGGGCGGAAATACCGCTGCCGGTGATCCGAAAGCCGAACCCATCGGAATCCACCCTGATCGGCTGGACGCTTTTCAGCAGCACTTTGTCGATCACATATTGAAAGCCGTCGATTTCAAAGACCGCATCCGATTTTCGGGGTCTTTCCAGCGCCACGCCGAAAGTGCGGATCCCGCAGCCACCCAGTTTGACATACAACCGGAGCGCGCGTCTTTTCTTGTTTCTGAAGTGTTCAGCCATCAGCTTGGTCGCCCTGGCCGTTACTTCGAGCATGGCCATCCCCCCAACATCGGTACGCATCCATCGCCGCGGGTCCGAAGACGCAACGAACAAAGGTGGTAATATTCATCGTGATCCATCTCTTTGTCAACCGCTGAATCGGCATTGTGCGCAAAGTGCGCGCCGCGCGTTCCCACTGTCGTCCCCTCGGACAAATCATACGGACGCGTGCGGCTGGCGCAATGCCCCCCCCTCGCGCAACATGCACCTCGACACTGCCTTTCTCCACAAACGTATTGACCTCAACGCCGCATCCCGTTATCAGAAGCACTTCGTTCGAAAAGGGACCACTCACACCGGAGGGCATGTGGACAACGACCGCCCCTTGCGCATTTGTCTTCTGAGCTACCGCAGTCATCCCTACTGTGGGGGGCAGGGTGTCTATGTGCGCCAACTGAGCCAAGCCCTCGGTGCGCTGGGCCACAGCATGGATGTGGTTTCAGGCCCCCCCTATCCCGAACTGCAAAACGGGAGCCGACTCCACCGCCTTCCCGGCCTCGATTTGTACAATCCGGCGGCGCTGTTCAGAACGCCCTCGCTTTCAGAGCTTTGCAACCCCATCAATCTGATCGAATGGCTGGGGGTCTCCACCATGGGATTTCCCGAGCCGCTGACGTTCGGCCTGCGCGCCGGCCGATTTCTTAAGAAACGGCTTCAGCGGTATGATATCATTCACGACAATCAGAGCCTTTCCTATGGCGTGTGGGCACTTTCACGCCGTCTACCCACGGTGGCCACGATCCATCATCCCATCAGCGTGGATCGCCGTCTGGCAATACGCGGCGAACGCTGGTTCTGGAAAAAAGCCCAACAATGGCGCTGGTACAGCTTCATCGGCATGCAGATGCGTGTGGCCGCCGCGCTGAAGCACGCGATCACCGTTTCCCGGGCGGCGCGTGACGACATCTGCCGCGAATACAACATTGCGACGGAAAAGATGAGTGTGGTGCCGAACGGCATCGATACGCAGCGTTTCAAACCCATGCCCGGCATTCGACGCCTGCGCGACCGCCTGATCGCCACGGCAAGCGCCGACACCCCTTTAAAGGGATTGGCCACCCTGCTGCGCGCGATGGCCCGCATACTGCCCACGCGCCCCAACCTCCAGCTTATGGTGGTCGGTTCCTTGAAAAAAGAAAGTCCGATAGCGCCGCTGCTCAATGAATTGAGACTGGGCGAGCGGGTGCGTTTCACCGGGCCGATCCGCGATGACGAGTATGTTCGCCTCTATGCGCAGGCCTGGGCCGCAGTGGTGCCGTCCCTGTACGAAGGCTTCGGTCTGCCGGCCGGCGAGGCAATGGCGTGCGGCGTACCGGTAATCAGCACCATGGCCGGGGCATTGCCCGAGGTGGTGGGCGATGCCGGGATTCTCGTGCCGCCCGGGGACGCGGCCGCCCTGGCCCACGCCATCGTTCGAATTTGCGATGACGCCGATCTGGCTGCCGTACTGGGCCGCGCCGGCTGTGCACGCGTTAACACCCATTTCACCTGGGCGGAGGCGGCCCGCAAGACCGTTGCCGTCTATCGGCGAACCATTGATGATTACAATCGATCTGAAGCGGCTGCGCCTGTTTGAGGGGTGCCGCATCCTGGACATCGGTTGCGGCAGCGGCCGGCACAGTGCGGCGGCCGGCGATTGGGGTCGGTGCCTGGTGGTCGGCGCCGACACCGCGTATGCCGATCTGCAGGCCGCCCGGGAGCGTTTCGATTTCCATGTCAAAATGCGCGAGGCACCGGGCGGCGCATTTTGCCCTGCGGCCGGCGATATCACCCGCCTGCCCTTTGCCGAGCGCACATTCGACCTGCTGTTGTGCTCCGAAGTACTGGAGCACGTCCCCGATCAACGCCTGGCTGCACGGGAGATGTCCCGGGTACTCAAGCCAGGCGCCCAACTGGCGTTGAGCGTGCCGCGCCGATTTCCCGAGTCTGTGTGCTGGGCGCTCTCGCGGGACTATCGCCACGCACCGGGAGGCCACGTGCGCATTTACACCGTACCGGGCATCATCACGCTTCTGGAAGGATGCGGCCTGGACCACCGCCACACCCATTACGCTCACAGTCTGCACACCCCTTACTGGTGGCTCAAGTGCCTGTTGGGTATTGACCGCAATCAGGTCTGGGCGGTACGCCTTTATCACCGCTTTCTCACCTGGCAGATGTTTACCAAACCACGGTGTTTCAGTATCCTGGAGCGCTGGCTTGACCCCCTGCTCGGAAAAAGCGTGGTGCTCTATTTCACCAAAAATCCCGCCGAATGAATGGCAACACGGTTTTTACTGTTCGAGTGCTATGCTGTCGAAACATCACCACGCTCGGGCGTCCATCGCTGCCTTGTCGCCACCCTGGCATTTTCAGCGGATCTTTTGCAGAACCCCCAAGCTCTGCGTCATGCTTAACGCGTCGAAAGCGCCGCTTCCAATGGCCGATTGGTAGACTTGCCGCGGCGCCTGGCCGCCCCTGGCAGGGTCCGGGTAGATATCGTGAAAGACGAGAAAGCCCCCCGGCAGAATATGCTTCGCCCAGGACTGATAATCGGCCAGCACGGTTTCATGGGCGTGACCGCCGTCGATGAAAACCATCCCCAGTGGCGTGGCCCAGGCCCGCGCCGCGGTCGTTGAGGAACACACCAACGGAACGACCGTATCTTCCAGCCCGGCACGCTTTAAAATCCGACGGAAGACAATCAGTGTATCGACAACCCATGGACGCACATCGAAGACACCCGGATCGAAGTACTCCTCGCCGGGCTGCTGTTCTTCCGACCCGCGGTGATGGTCGATGGAAAAGAGCACGCCGCCCTGTTCGCGGCAGGCCGTGCCGATGTAGACCGCCGACTTGCCGCAATAACTGCCGATTTCCAGACAGGGCCCCAGCCGCGACGCCCGGCAGGCCAGTTCATAAAGCCGCAGTCCTTCCTGGTGATCGAGGAAACCCTTGATTTCATCAGTCCATAAAACTTCGAAGCCCAAATTTAATTTTCCTTGCGGACGTTGCGCAGCCACGGCCAAAACCAAGGCGCGGGTTCCGCCGAGCGAGGAGTACTCATGTGCGCCGCAGCCAGCAGGGAACGATGCGCAACACGGTCTCGGCCGTGTTGGGATCGTCAGGGCAAATCGTTGTAGTTGCGTACAAGCACTTCTCGCGGCTTGACCCCGTCCGAAGGTCCCACGATGCCCTCCTGCTCCATCATCTCCACAATGCGCGCCGCCCGGTTGTACCCGATACGCAGATGGCGCTGGATCATGGAGATGGACGCCTGCCCGGTCTGGGTCACCAGGGCCACGGCATCGTCGTAGCGCTCGTCATACTCTTTATCTTCTTCGCTGCGCGCTTCTTCCTGTGGCGCTTCGACCACGCTCTGGTCGTAATCGGGCACCTTCTGCTGTTTGAGGAAATCGATGATGCGCGTAAACTCGGCCTCCGAAATATAAGCGCCGTGGATGCGCTGCAGGCGTCCGGTGCCGGGCGGCAGAAAGAGCATGTCGCCCATGCCCAGAAGATTTTCGGCGCCGTTGGCGTCGATGATGGTGCGCGAATCGGTCTTGGAAGAGACCTGAAACGAGATGCGGGTGGGGAAATTGG
>DDYQ01000124.1 GCA_002348005.1 Desulfobacteraceae bacterium UBA2230
CCCTTCCGCTCATTTTCGGGGTGCGGAAAAAAGGCATGTCGGTGGTGACGAACCCCCACAGCACGGCCTTGGCGATGGTATGGGCCAGCGCCAGTCCGGCCAGCCCGGCGGCAAGCGTCCGCGAGATGCTGGTGCGCATGCGCGTGCGGTAGAGGTAAATCATTTTGATGGCCTTGAAGGAAAAAAGGGCCAGGGGCAGGATGGAGAGCTCCAGCAGTGGTGGATCGACCTCCTGGGGGAACAGGATCATGGCTGCGGACCATGCCAGGGCGGCCAGGGTGAAAATTAAGTTGAATCCGTCGGCCATCCACGGCAGCCAACCGGCTACAAAGTGGTAGCGCTGCCCCGGGAGAAGTCGGCTGTATTGGCTTCCCAAGAGCTTGGCGCCATGCCGCCGCAGGATCTGGATGGCCCCATAAGCCCAACGGTAGCGTTGTTTTTTGTAATCCAGGAAAGTGTCGGGCATCAGACCTCTGCCGTAACTCTTGGGGATGTAGATCGAGCTGAATCCATCTTCGAAGATGCGCAAACCCAATTCGGCATCTTCGGTGATGCACCATTCGCCCCACCCCCCCAGTGACTCCAGAACCGACCGGCGCACCAGGGTCATGGTGCCATGCTGAATGATGGCGTTGCGCTCGTTGCGCGTGATCATGCCAATATAGAAGAAGGCGCGGTACTCTGCGAAGCACATGGCCTTGAAGGCGTTCTGCCCTTCATCGCGGTAATCCTGAGGCGCCTGAACGAGTCCGATTTTAGGATCGCTGAACTGAGGCACTAGATCGCGCAGCCATTGCGGATCCACGATGTAATCACTGTCGATCACCGCGATGATCTTGGCCTGACCGGCGGTGAAACGCAGGGCAAAATTCAGTGCGCCGGCCTTGAAGCCCGCCAGCGGAGTTACGTGAAAAAAGCGAAAGCGGCGGCCCAGACGGGAACAGTGATCGGCCACTGGCTGCCACACCTCTTTAATGCGGGTGTTATTGTCGATGACCAGCACCTCAAAACGCGGGTAGTCGAGCGCTGCCAGGGCGTTAAGCGTTTCGATCATCATTTCAGGTGGTTCATTGTAGGTCGGCACGTGGATGGAAACCATCGGCAGCTGATCGTCCGGAATCTGAACTGGCCTGAAAGCCCTGCGTCGGCTACTGACCCACAAGGCTTCAGCCCACTCATGCGCTTCGGCCAGCAGGACCAGAATGACGCCGATCATGCCCACCAGCAATAGACCGCCCACCAGTACCGTCGCCAGGGTCAGGTATTGCTGGATATAATCATAGATGATCCACACCGCGAAGGTGGCGGCAGTGAAGGCGATCAGGGCCAGAAAGCTGCGTCCGCGGTGGCGCAGGGTATGGCTGTCCAGAAGCAGAAAGGCCGTGGCGATAGCGGCGATCATTACCGATAGGGCGGCGAGGATATACCAGCGCGGGATCGGTACGATCGGTTCGATGAAGGGGAACTTGGGATTGCGATCCGCATTGAACACGCCCCAGTAAGCCCCGACGGCGCCCTCGGTTTCACGCTTCCAGGGCTGGTCAAACGCCTCCATGATGTAGTAAATATAATTTTCTTTTTGGGCCCGGGCCAGAAAACGCCGCAGAAAGGCCGCCTGGTTGGCCTCCGAGGCGACCGCGCCATGACGTGTTCGGCCGTTGCTGGGCCAGCCCACTTCGGAGATCACAATCTGCTTGTTGGGGAAGAGCCGTTTGAGTTCATTCATGCGGTCCACGATATAGTCCACCGCCGCATCCACTGGAACACCTTCCCAGTAGGGCAGCATGTGGACGGCGATAAAATCCACATGATCGGCCAATTCAGGCTGCTTTATCCAAACGTGCCAGGGTTCGGCGGTGCTGACGGGCACCTTCAGCACGCTGCGCGCGCGCGCGATGTAAGCGGTCAGTTCCTCCATGGTCAGGTCTTCACGCAGCAGCACCTCGTTGCCCACAATTACCCGCACGACATTGTGGCTGCTCTTGGCTACCCTCAAGAGCGT
Organism: Desulfobacteraceae bacterium UBA2230; assembly: GCA_002348005.1. The sequence goes on from DDYQ01000124.1 coordinate 2,003, forward strand.
TTCGATCTCTTCTTCATTGCGGTCCAGTCGTTTGTCCAGCCAGGCGCCCAGCGTCACATTGATTTTGTGTTTGCGGGCCAGTTCCGGAATTTTGGTCAGAACTTCCGCTTCAAGGGTGTAGGCGCGTACCGCATGAGTTTTTCCTGAAAGCAGGGCAAGGTCGGCTTCGATTTCGGCCTCGCTGGGATATTGGCGATACAGCGGGCTCTGATTGGCACGCATTGGCGAAAAGGAAAACCCCTGCACGCGACTGGGCCAGGCGGGTTCCTGTTCAGGTTTGTTAAGGTAGGCCCATACGCTGAAAGTCAGTACCGCAACGGCGATACCGATGACGATGTTGGATCGGTTCATAATGGAATGGCCGGTGAACAGTTCTGCTAAAAGCGCAAACGGCTGGCGGCCGTAGGAATCGGAATACGACCTGACGGCGGCACAGCCGACTTTAGAAACAGGTCATATAACCATTCGGCATGGGTTTCAGCAAGAGAAAAAGCGCCCTGCAAGCGTCTGGAGGAATCCGGTACGGGAATTCCGGCACGCTGAAACAAAAATTAACCGCCCTGGTTGCGAAAGCCGATGCGCAATCCTATCTTGTTGCAACAACTCGTCCGTCGATCTCCGCCTCGAGGCGATCCGGTTGCCCGGTGCTCATCACGCGGCTTCCTGTATTTCAATTCAATCTACAGTTATCGCGGACGAACCTTACCCAGCATACATTCAACATGCGTCCGACGGCACCGTACTGACGCTTAATTCGAAACGACGCCGCACCACCCGGCATAGAAGCAGCTCCTGAAGGCACAGCGGCGCAAACCAGCAGGGTATTGGTATGTATCTGCAATATTTCAATTTAATTGAAAAACCGTTTCAAATTAGTCCGGACCCCCGTTTTCTTTGGCTGGGTGAAAAGCACAAGGAAGCCTTTGCAAACCTGCTGTACAGCATGATCGATCAGAACGGGTTTCTGGTTTTGACCGGCGATGTTGGATCGGGCAAAACAACCCTGTTGAACGCCCTGCTCGAAAACATCGGGTCCGACGTCCTTGCCGCCACCATTTCCAACCCGCGTATGGAAGTATTGGAAATGCTGCGCTATATTGCCAAATCCTACGACCCCGACGCGCGCTGTGAAAGCAAGACCGAATTTATCCTCCAGATGAGTCAGCGCTTCCGCGAGATCGAAGCCCAGGGCAAAAAGTTGCTGCTGGTGATCGACGAGGCCCATCTGCTTTCCGCTGATCAGCTTGAGGAGATTCGATTGATTTCCAATATTGAATCTTCCCAGAAGAAGCTGATCACCATCATTCTGATCGGCCAGAATGAACTCAATCAAATGCTGAGCTCCGACCCATGCCGCGCGTTGCGCCAGCGCATCACATTATACTATCAACTACAGCCGTTTACACTGGAAGAAACCGACCAATACATCAAGCATCGACTCATGGTTGCCGGTACAGAGGAGCCCATTTTCACCGCAGCCGCGATCGGTGAAATTCAAAAACTTACCGGCGGACTGCCGCGCCTCATCAACACGCTGGGAGCCCGAGCCTTGTTGACCGGTTATGCCAAAGGGATCCGCAGCATCGGTCGCGAAGTGATCCGGGAATGCGGTCTCGAACTACATCTGCCGGATCAGGAACCGGAACTCCCGCGATTGTCGCCGATCAGGACCGCACCGCGAAATCGGACGGCAACACTTGCGGCTGCCGGGTTGGCCGCCCTCTCCATTCCCGCTTTAGCCTTGGTGGGCGTCAAGGTTTTTATGGAAAGGCCCGCTTCCCGAACTGAACTTGTTACCGCTTCGGTCGCCGGTCAAAATTCAACGCCGGAACCGGATAGAGGGTCGACTGCTGCAGCGGAGACGATCGCGGTTGGCGGCGGTGATCCACTTCCCGCAGAAAGCAGAGGCCCCCATCCTGAAGCCGCCGCTTTCGCACCAGAATCCGGAACTCAATCTGCGCATCAGGATCGGTCGATATCCGCAAGCGGCCAGAAGGTTGAACCGGCGCAGACATCTCCAGAGAAAACTACGCAAACCTCTGGCGATGGCCCGCCGGGGCATACACAGCCGCCGGACCGTAAGCGGACTGAGGCGCCTCCTGAAACGGCTGTTCTCAAAGCAGCCGAGCTGCCCCGGCCGCCGGCGCCTTCTCCCGATGCAGGACCGGCCATTCGGATCGAGGCCCAAAATGCTCTGGAAAAGCAAAATTACCGGTTAGCGATAGAAGTACTGGAATCTTACCTCTCGCAGCAGTCTGAGGTTCCCGCACCCTTTAAGCACATCTATGCCCAGGCGCTGACCGGTCAGGGTCGCCTGTACCTGGAAGCCAAACGCTACAAAGAGGCGGAGGCCAGTCTCGTGAAAGCTGCATCGAATGCGCCAGGCGATTTTGAGACGCATTTTGAACTCGGCAAGCTCTATACCAAAACCCAGGAGTATGCAAAGGCGGTGGAAAGTTATAAGCGCGCAATTGAAGTAAAACCGGACAGCGCCGCTGGACTGTACAATCTCGGTTTCGTATACGCCGGGCAGAATGATATGGCCAATGCTGAAAAAATGCTGCTGCGTGCGGTTGAACATGAAGCGCCGTTCAGGGACAAGATCTACTTCAATCTTGGGGTGGTGCAGCTGAAGCTCGGCAAGAAAAATGATGGTATTCTCAATTTGAAAAAGAGTCTGAGCGTCAATCCCGCCAATCTGCGTGCCCAAGAGTATCTGGCCAGACTGGGCGAGTGAAGGGGCCGCATTTGCGTTGTCAACGGTCATGTCCGCGGGCCGTAACGTCGGAACAGAATGGAAGAGACTCATGAAAACCACCATCTTGGTAGCAATCCTGGCGGCGGCGCTGCTGGCCGGCGGGTGCCAGAAATCTTTTGTATACAGCGTCTCCCAGCAGCCGTCGGTGGAGCAGCGGACGCAAGCGGAACAACCGGCCGAACCGCGGTATTTGCGACACACGGTTCAGCGGCCGGGAGAGACATTATCGCACATTGCGCAGTGGTACACGGGCAAGATCCAGAATTGGGAAACGATTGCGTCCCATAATCGTTCAATGGACATCAATTCGCTGCGCAGGGGCGACATTGTTCGAATCCCCGAATCCATTTTGATTACCCACAAACCCATGCCGCAGGATTTTGTGCAGGAACTTCCGGCAAAATCCAAGCCTGCAGCAGCCAAGGCCGGCGCCAAACCTAATAACTCCAGTCCGGCTGCCAAGCCCGGTGCTGCCAAACCCATTGTTGCCAAGGTCCCCCAACCCACCGTTGCCGAACCCGTTCCAGGGCCCCGGGTGGTCGCCACCCCAACCCGACCGGAACAATTCAGCCTTTTCGAGCCGGTGGAAGCGGCGCCTGCGCCGAACGCATCACCCCCCGAAGCGTCTAAAGACGTATTGAGTGAAATCGAGCTGTTCGGTCCGATTCAGTAAGAAACTGCGCCGATGCAACCTGTTGCCTTTCAACGAGCGGAGGAGTCGGGCTGAATTGGAACAGGATGTGAATAGGATGTTGACGCTTGTGGGAATAGTCAGTACAAGAAGCCCATCCCTTAGTAAGTGGCTCAATCGCACATCACCCGATCAAGAATAATATAGACAATCGGCTGGCTATAAGGCTGGAATATCGACCACTGGAGCCTGGAACTTGCCCACAGCCCTACTTAAGGAGGTGTGTTTGCATGCGCCTGAACATGGCTGCTTTCTCGACTGTGTTGATCGTTGCCTTGTCCTTCCAATTCGTTTCGCAGTCGGCCGATGCTGGAGAGGTGGTGACCGACGACCTGCGTCAGCAGGCTAAGCAATTCATCCAGAACGAAGGGCTTCAGCCCTTCCAACCAGCCCCCAATACTGTCGCAGTGCTCTACTTCCGAAACAGGACCCGCCGCCCCGATATTGATCCCCTCCAAAAAGGCCTGGCCGTGATGCTGATCACCGATTTGGCCAAAGTAAAAGAGATCCGGGTCGTGGAACGGGCCCAATTGCAGGCCTTGGCGGAAGAGTTGCAACTGGGTACCAGCGGTCTGGTGACACCGGACACGGCCCCTCGAATCGGCCGGCTGCTCGGCGCCCGCTATGTGGTGGGGGGAGATTTGGGTATTGTACCCTCCGAGCAGATCACCATCGCCGGCAACCTGACCGAAATGCCTCAGATCACCCTGCTGGGATCGCCCTCCAGCGAGGGGCCTCTGGAAGATCTGTTGCGGATGGAAAAAGAAGTCGTCTTTGAAATCATCCGTTTGCTGCAGATTACATTGACACCGGATGAGATAGAGGAACTGCGCAAGCCGTTCACTGTTGACCTGGAAGCGCTGATGCGGTTTTCCCTGGGCATCGAGAGCAGCGATCGGGCAGCCTATGAAGAGGCCGCCGCCCATTACCGGGAAGCGCTGCAGCGCGACCCCGGACTGGAAGCGGCAGGTGCGGCCATTCAGGAACTTACACGGCTGCGGCTGATTTCGCCACGCCCGGGTCCAGATGCCTTGTTGCGTAGCCTTCATCGACGGGTCTCGGTCAACGAGGGTCCCGTGCAGGGTCCGATTACGCGGCGGGAGTTTTCGGAGCCGGTCAGCATTCAGGGGCCCGGAGGTACGGCAGACACGGCAGGTACGGCGGATGTCGAGATCCGGTGGTGAAATGCTCGGAAAGGACAAAGCCATGAAACAGGTTTTCGGCGCACAGAAACGCGCATGGATCGGTATCATCAGTGTGCTGGCGATGTTGGTATGGTCAGGCTGCGGCGGCGGTTCCGGAGGTTCAGATGACGGCGCCACCGGCCAGGTGTCCTTTCGCGTGCAATGGGAACGCGACGCCCGAACGGCCGCACCGGAGGCGCGGACCGGCGTAAACGACTGCCTGGATGTGGAAACCGTAACCGCGGCGGTCTACACCAACAACGACCTGCTGCAGGAGGGGGGGCCCTGGAACTGCGCCGACGGCCAGGCCACGATTTCCGGCATTCCGGCCGGCAATACAGTCTGGGTGGCCATTTCCGGACTCGGCGCCACCGGCAGGGTCCTTTACTTCGGCCAGTCGGATGCGTTTTATCTGGCTTCCGGAGTAACGTACAACGCCGGTACGATTGTGGCCGATTCATTCATTCCGACCCTTTGGGCACCGGAAGACAGTGCCTTTGTGGCGCCCGGGAATCTGATGCTCCGCTGGAATACCGTCGACGGCGCAAACGGCTATCGGGTAATACTTTATGCGGACAGCGACTTCATTTCAGAGGTTCAGTCCATTTCGGTTTCCAGCAGTCCTGCGCCTTCCTACCAGCCTGATACGGCCGCCCTGAACATCGGCGCGCCTTACTATTGGCGCGTACAAGCCGTCGACGGTGTTGGCAATGTGGGTGAATTTTCGGAGGGGCGCCGTTTCACCTTGAGCAACGAGAATCTGGCCGTGGACATCATCCGCCCTGGTCCGGACTCACCGCTATACAGCTTTCTTGCGATCGATTTCGCGGCCACGGTATCCGACCCGGGAGGTAATATTTTATCGGCTGGTGATCTGGCGTCAGTCGTCTGGCGCTCCGACGTACAGGATGTGATCGGCAACACACTCGATTTTACCACCAATTTATCGGCCGGTGCGCATGTGATTTCACTGGACGTTCGGTCGACCGACGGACTGAGCGGAACAGCTGAGGTAACGGTGTACATTTCGAACTAAAATGCCGGAGGCATAACTTTCCGGGCCCGAAGCATGCCTTCAAAGGGAAAGCGCTGATGAAATCTATTCTTCTGATCTGTGCGGTATTGGTTCTGATCTGTGCACCCGCTGCCATGGCGGAAACCAGCGCCAGTAGCGGCGCTGTCTTTCAGAGCTGGAGCAGCGATGAGGACGAGAGCGGCAGCCAGTGGTATGTTCCCGTTCACGTGGCGGGTCAACAGGGGCCGTATGCGTGGTTCGTGACCGCAGGCTATGCTTACACCCGCGGCGACTTTGAGGGCGATTCGCGCAGCATCGGGGGGATGCTGGACACCCAGGCAGGAGCAGCTTACACGTTCCGCAATCTTGGGGGAGCGGACTGGATGGTCGGTATCGATTTCAACCTGCCCACCGGACGGACAGGGGAGGATGAACGGGACCTGCGTATTATGATCGATCCCGATCTGGTGACCATCACCAGTCCAGGACGCGGTTTCAATGTCAACCCTTACCTGAGCGTAGTCCGGCAATGGGGGGATTGGATTCTCGGGTTCGGCGCCGGTTATGCGGTGCAGGGTGAGTACGACTACAGCGAGCGGGTGGAGAACTATGATCCGGGCGATATCGCGACGATTGCAACCGAGGTCGAATACGCCCTGTCCGAACCATGGGCGCTAAGCCTTCAGATTCAATACGCCGCCATCGGCAAGGATGAGGTTGATGGGGAGGAGTTGATGCAAAAAGGCGATGCCTGGTTATTCGGTGTGGGCTTGAGGCGGACAGGACCTGGCTGGCAGACCCGCTTTGGCATTCAGGCTCTTTTAAGGGAAAAGGCCCAAATACTGAAAAGCGACGGCAACCTGGGGACCGAATCGCGCAACAGCCAGGGGGATGAATGGATCGCCGAACTTGAAACCCGTCATCACTGGCGACCGGAAACCACCCTGATCTACGGGCTGCAATACCGTTATTTGGCTGAAAACGAATACGACCGCACCTCGGCATTTTACGCCGGTGAGCGCCAGAAGGTCTCCCTCTCCCTTGGACTGGTTCAGCGGGTGACTGAATCGTTAGACCTGGAAGGTTTTCTTAAGGGGTTTACGATGGCGGACGACCCCAACTGGCTGCACCCTGACGATGCGCGCACGTACAATGGCTGGTCGGTGTCGGCCGCCATCTCCAAACGTTTCTGAGCTTGGTTAGCGGTCTTGGGTGTACTCCCTCAATCTTTGCTGCAGTGATTTTGCACTTTCAGGTATTCTATCAATGCCTTGAGCGGTCGCGTTGATTTCCTGATCCAACCCCAGGAACTGCCGGATCAGTTGCTCTTCTTCTCCGAAATATTCCCGCACCGCGTCCTGGTTCAGGTGATAATACTCTCCCAGAGTGGCGCTTTCCAAAGTAAGTGCGGCCCCCTGAATGAATTTTTCATCCAGACCGGCTGGCTGTGGGGAGTACGCCACCACCTGGGCTTTTTGCCCCTCACGATTCGCCTGCCCGTGCACCACGGTTGCATCCGCGCCTAGAATGAAATCAAATCCTTCGGCGAGTTGACGAATGGTTTCAGTATGGTTGAACACCAGTACCAGTTCTTCAGGTGTGTTGACCGAGGAATCGGCCCCAATATTTTCGGCCGAATAATTCACGAATATCGGTAATGACCATCCCTCCGTGTGGCGGGCGATCAATATGCCGCTGCCGTGTGAGGTATCCGGATCACCCACCTCGATCCGGGGGAAAACGGCCACAGCGGCTGCTTGACGCAGTATATCGCCCGGAATACGACGACTATTATCTCCCGTTTGCAGGGTCTCAAGAGTCTTTTCAGATAATAGCACTAAGCTTTCAGCATCCTGCAGGCCGTCCAAAGACGCACCTTCGACCGAATCGCCGTCCAGCACCGCAGCGTCCGGCGTCTGGCCGGTAGCGGCCGATGCATGAAAGGGCGTAATCATCACTATGCTCAAAAAAGCCAACACTATCGTGATCCCGCTCATGAAACCTCCTTACCCGGTTTCTGTTCCGATCTGGCACGCGAGCCTTGAAAACAGGTGAGCTCTACATAGCCGGGAATATCGGGGTCGAAAACGGCTTCTTCTTCATGGATCCAGGTTGGCGGCCCCTCCCAGGCGCCGCACGCCAGTACGACTGGTTCACCCAAATTGAAATGGCGACCGCACGCCGCGCACTTGATCAGCGTCATTAGCTTTTCCCGGTCGATGATAGCCTTTAACAATGTTTTTTCAGATTTCATGCTGTTACCCTAACAGTAATGAAATTGGGTAAGAATACGCTGTAAACCCTATATTTAGAGGTCAACGCACGGATGTCCATCTGTGATTGGGCCAGGCACAAGGATTTGCGGTCGGATGCAAATGCAAATACAGTCCTGACCGCATTCGACTTGAACGAAAGTCTGACCATAATACCGTCGTTTGCCGGTTCTTGCCAGGTGAGGTCGATGAAAGCGCTGATCGTCATCAATAAACTTGCCCGCCAGGGTCAGGCGGAATTCGACGATGCCTTAGCGCAACTCAGGGCAGGGGGGATCGAATTCCAGGTCAGCGTTATCGACAGGATCGCGAAGATTCCCGGTCTGGTCCGGGATCTCGGAAGGGCCTTCGATCTGGTCATCCTGGGAGGCGGAGACGGCACCTTCAATGCGGGGGTGGAAGCCGTCATGCAGATCGAACGCCCCCTGGGCATCCTGCCATTGGGCACGGCCAACGACCTGGCCCGCAGTCTGGGGATCAGCCTGTCCATGGCGGAGGCGGCCCGCACGATTGTGGAAGGCCACACGCGGCGGATCGATCTGGGTTGGGTCAACGGTAAGCACTACTTCAATGTGGCCAGCCTCGGGCTGACGGCTGGTTTGCGACCCCTCTTAACGCGCGCCAGAAAGCGACGCTGGGGCGTTCTGGCCTATCCGATCAGTCTGGTATCGGTCTACCGCACCTCCCGGCCTTTTCGGGCCCACATCATCTGCGGCGGCAAAGTGAAGAGCACCGCATCGATTCAGATCGCGGTCGGCAATGGACGTCATTATGGAGGTGGTTTGGTGGTGCACGAGGACTCGTCGATCGATGATCACCTGCTCAATTTGTATTGTATCCAGCCCCAACCCTTCAGGAACCTGATCCGCATGCTGCCAGCCATAAAGGACGGTACCTTTTATGATCAAGAGGGTGTGTGGGTCATGGATGGTACCGAATTCCGGATCCTAACCAGCCGCCCCAAGCGTATCAGCGCGGATGGCGAGATCGTCGCCCGCACTCCGGCCCACTTTAAAGTCAAAAGTGCCGCATTACCCGTTTTTGCGCCGCTTTAGCCGGCTTTCGAACCCCGCCGTTCAAGGGTCTGGACGCGTTTGATCTCGGTTCGTGTTTCATTCAGCAGGCGGCCGAGCGTCTTTGCAACCTGCTCCGGCCATTCGATGGACAACGCGGAGACGAGTTGGTCTTCGATCTGCGATTCGAGCTGAAGGGCCTTGTGCTCCAGAATGGGGCTGACTTCCGGGACCAGAGCCGCTTTGACCCGCGTCGCCAGTTCGCTCAGGGAAAGTCGGTCTGGATCGGGATCCGTCGGCAGAAAATCGAGTGACCGCAATATTTCGGTTACCTGCACCGCAGCCGAGCGGCGTAAATGCAGCAAGCGTGCAAAAAAATCCGAAGCAGGCTGGTTCTCCAGAAGCTCCACCGACTGAGCATAATGATCGGCGGCATGCTGAAGTGCGACCAGAACAGCGTTGAGAGCAGCTTCTTTTTGATCGGTGAGGAACATGGGGATCATCTCCGTGCGGGTTTTTCAAAGGCGGATGTTTTGAGTACGATCTTTACGCATTCGTCCTGTTTGTTCAAAAACATTTCATACGCCAGGGGCGCGTCTTCGAGCGGCATGCGGTGCGTAATGACAAAGCCGGGGTCGATTTCTTCGTCGCGGATTTTTTTCAGTAGCGGCCGCATATAGCGGTGCACGTGAGCCTGACCGGATTTGAGTGTCAAAGACCGGTTCATCACCGCGCCGATCGGAAATTTGTCGATGAGTCCACTGTAAACTCCGATGACGGATATAGTTCCGCCATTGCGACAGGCCATTATCGCCTCGCGCAGGGCGATCGGCCGGTCCGTTTCAAGCATCAAGGCCTGTTTGGCCCGGTCGAAAGCCCCCATCAAGCCGGGTTTATGCCCCTCCATGCCCACCGCATCGATACAGCCATCCGGACCCCGGCCGCCGGTCAACTCCTTAAGCGTCTCCAGAACAGGGGTACGAGTGTAGTCGATCGTTTCGGCGCCGGCCTTTTCACGGGCCATGCGCAGCCGGAAAGGAAATCGGTCGATGGCGATCACACGTTCCGCCCCCAGAAGATACGCGCTTTTAATGGCAAATTGACCGACCGGGCCACAGCCCCACACGGCAACCGTGTCGCCCGGTTGGATGCCGCACATCTCGGCGGCCATGAAGCCTGTCGGAAAAATGTCGGAGAGAAAAAGAACCTGATCATCCTCAAGGGCGTCACCGATCTTAACGGGACCGATATCGGCGAACGGTACCCGCACGAATTCGGCCTGCCCCCCCGCAAAACCGCCAGTCAAATGAGAATACCCGAATATGCCGGACGGGGAATCGCCGAACGCCTTTTCCGCCATCCAGGCATTGGGATTCGAATTCTCACACAGTGAGTGCATTTCGTGCTGACAGTGCCAGCAGTTGCCGCAGGCAATAGGGAAGGGGACCACCACGCGGTCACCTACGCTCAAGTTGTGGACTCCGTTGCCCAGTTCGACGACTTCACCCATGAATTCATGGCCGAGAATGTCGCCGGTTTCCATTGTGGGGACAAGACCATTGTAAAGGTGGAGATCGGAGCCGCAGATCGACGTGGACGTGACCCGCACAATGGCATCCCGCTGATTCAGTATTTGAGGATCAGGGACCTCGAGCACTTCAACGACGTTAGGTTTAATCCAGCAGGCCGCTTTCATAGTTCCTCCTCCGGAGGACTTTGCGGCCGCCGGTGATTCCCTGCGGTTCTCGTTTGGCGATGCGGGGGTTGTGCCGCATGGCGTCCACGATGAATGCTGGCATCGGAATGCAGCACCTCGCCTGTTTCCATCACCTGCTTGAAGCGATACAGATCCCCTTTGAGCTGTTGACCCGGTTCTTCCCCGAACAGCTTGGCGATAGCGATACCCACTGACCCTGCCGGTGGGGCATAGCGGATCCGAACGTGCACCTCGGTCCCCCGGCCACCGGGAGCTTCCCTGAATCGCACTTCGCCGGTGTTATGCACCTGCGCGCCCGGGAGCGAGCGCCAGGCGATCAGTTCGTTGGGTTGATCAGCCGTAATTTCAGCGTCCCATTCCACCATCATACCGGCGGGGCCGGCGGCAACCCAGTGCGAATGCTTCTGATCGATCACCTGCACCGATTTGAGATGGCTCATGAATCGCGGCAGATTTTGAAAGTCGCGCCAGAATCGGTAAACTAGTTCGGGAGAACCGTTGATCGTTATGGCGGTCGAACGTTCCGCGTGATTCCCCGCGTTCCGACTCAGTTGCCGGGCAAAATGAATGTCTATAAGGGTTATACCGGCCACAGCAGCAGCGGCGGCAACCAGACGCCCACGGTCCGCATGGCGCTTTGAAAATGCGGTGCCCAACAGGGCGAGGTCAAAGAAATCTCCGGCAATCCTGGATAATATCCAGGCTACAGGTCTGCGCTGTGTCACGATGCCGATGCCGCTGGTCATCTCGCGGACACCGATCATCCGCACCAAAGCACCGTGATCATCCCTGACGCCGATGAGGCGCGACAGGCTCCGTGGCGCCGCCAGCGCTGTAATCCCAAGTCCGAGACTCATCCAGCCGAGGGTTCTGAAGGGATGAACGCCCTCATCCTTGACCGGCCTGCTGCCGGTCTTTCTTGCAGGCTGAAGGCGATGGCGCGGCGCCAACCCCTCCGTTCGGTCTTTAATGAATTGTGTATTGTTTGGCATGCGTCTATTCCATTTCTAGTTTTTCTAAGCCTAACGCTTCAGCAGACAAACGGTATCCGGCCGAAAAGGTATTTGAATCGAACCCGCCGTTTATTCCGCAAGCCATTCGGATGAAGCCGCCGGGTGCGTGCATGGGATCGTTTACGGTCGGTTCGAACCGAGGACCGGTTCATCTTCTTCGAACCCTGGAAGTATGATGTTGAAAAAAGCATTTTGAATCAGATTGGCGATGATCTCCCAGGTGCTTGATTCAGGATCTTCGATTCGACCGGAAATATTCGCTTTGGTGGCCACCTGTTCGCTCGCTTCGTTTTTCAACAACTCCGCAATGGCATCGAGCAGGCCCTCGTAAAGCTTCTGAAATAAACCTTTTTCTTCATCCTGACTTGGATCGTAGACGTTCAGATCCTTGAAAAATGGTTTCACATAACCGTCCACTTGCTGATCGCGGACGTGCATTTCCGCGAACAATGAGAAACGACCCTGGGTGACATCAAAGTCCCCGTAGGCGCGGAGCAGATCATTCATGGCCCGCATGTCCGTGCCCACAATACGGATATGCAAATCGAAGTCCGGGCCGTTTTTTTCAGGACGAAAACGGGCCAGGACCTCGCTTTTGCCGCTGCCCATCAGATTTCCGCTGAGCTGCACCTCGGCTGTACCTTCTCGGAACTGATTGGAGAGGTTTTTTAAACGCAGGTCCGCCTCATGCAGAAAAAGGCGGTAGGATGGGTCTTGAGCCTCATTCACAAAGCCGACTTCCCCGGTGAGCTGAAGTTCGTCTATTTTCAATAGGAGTCCGGGTTTGTCGGTAACTTGTTTGGCGGTTTCCCTTGCCTGTTCAGCCTTTTCTTTTTCCTCTGCGGCCGTCTCGGCGCTGTGGATGAAGTCCGTTTTCACATTTTCAATGCGAACGCTTCTCAGATGGGCCGTTTTAATATCGGGTGCGTATTCCATACGGCCCTGAGCGGCAAACTGGCCCCCATCGATGAAGATATGGTGGCGGGACAGAATCGGCTGAAAGTAGGCCATTTCCACGGCCTGCAGATTTACTTCCGCCTCCAAGCCAGGATGCGGCTCGGCAAGGAAATTGGCCTGCCCGTTGACCGCGGCGCTTCCTTTCTCAAAGACCCTCGCGGAAAAATGGAAAGGGGAAGGATAGACCCGCTCGGGGGAGTGGACGTTGCGGATGTTGTTGGCCTGCAGCGAGATTTCGCTCAGGTTCAGCGGCCGCTGCGGATCTTCGTCGATATAGGTGAAGCGGCCGTCGCGCACGGTCAACAGATTGACCTTCAATGGATAGATCGCGTTTACGGCCCCCTGCCAACCACGATCTTCGATCGGGACTTTTTCAGCCGCCTCCTGGCGCAGCTGGGTCAGATTGATGTCGAGAACGGGTCGGTCAATTTCGAAGTCGGCCACCAACCTCCCTCTCAGCAGGGCGCTCCAGTGGACGCTGGCCTTCAGGCGGTCGATGCGCAGGACCGGAGGGTCGGGGTAGGCGTTTTGAACCAGGGTGAGATCGTTGAGCGTGACCGAAAAGCCGATGGGATTGAAGTCGAGTGCGGGCAAGGTGACACGATAGCCTTTCAAAGAAAGGTTCATGTCGCTCTCCATGCGCCGGCGCAAAGGCTCGTCAATGAAGAAAGAAGCCACAAATGCCAGTACCACGAGGAAAACGAGAGTTCCGCTGCTCCACATGGCAATTTTGGTTACGGGACGCACGATGGGCCAGCCCTCCTATGTCAAAAACTAAGGCTGTCAGACAAGGGCGGACTATATGGATTGGCCTGTAGCTTCCAATAGGGAAGGCTGTATTTCCACAGCCGTCGGACTTTTGACCGAAGGATCGAGGGGTGCCGCTTCAGACGGCAAGGTTCTGCACGGTGTGAATGCAGCGCCGCCCTGGACAAGGCAGGGAAGGAAGGGTGCGGCCCAGAACTGCATGATCAAAGTATTTGACTCAAGAAAAGCTTGGTCCGGTCATGCGTGGGGTTCTTGAAAAAATGTTCGGGAGTTCCAACCTCCACGATCGCACCATCATCCATGAAAATAACCCGATCGGCCACTTCCCGGGCGAACCCCATCTCATGGGTCACCACC
>DDYQ01000028.1 GCA_002348005.1 Desulfobacteraceae bacterium UBA2230
TGTTCGGCCATGAAAAGGGGGCTTTTACCGGCGCCTTGCGGCGCAAGATCGGCCGCTTCGAACAGGCGGACGGCGGTACGGTATTTCTGGACGAAATCGGCGATATCGAACCGGTTTCGCAAACCAAGCTGCTGAGGGTGCTTCAACAGCAGACCATCGATCGGCTGGGCGGTGACCGGCCCATCCGGGTCGATGTGCGTATTCTAGCTGCTACCAATAAAAACCTGGCAGAGGAAGTCCGTCTAGGCAGATTCCGGGAGGATCTCTTTTACCGCTTGAATGTGATCCTCATCCAGCTTCCTCCTCTGCGTGAAAGGCCCAAGGATATCCACATTCTAGCCCGCCATTTTCTGATCCGGTTTGCCCGGGAGCAGGGAAAACCGATTAACGGATTCCGCAGCGAGGCAATGCGTCGACTCATCGACAACCGCTGGCCAGGGAACGTGCGTGAGCTGGAGAACAGCATCGAACATGCAGTCGTGCTGGCCAAAGGCACGGAGATCGAACTCAGGGACCTGCCTTCGGCACTTGCGGAAGCTGAATCCCAGCCCCAGGAAAGTCCCGCCCTCACGATTGTGGCATCCGAGGAAAAACTCATCCGCGAAGCGCTTGACGCCTGCGACGGAAACAAGGCCGAGGCCGCCCGCAAACTGGGCATCAGCCGCAGCACGCTGTATGAGAAACTGAAGAAATTTAAGCCGTGAGGTTGTCGTCTCGCCACGGGTCTTCCCTATTATTCAACCGTCCGACTACGATTATTCGACGTCCGACTTTCGGACACACTAATTAATTGATATAAAATAGAAAATTAATTCTCTGCACAGTGTGTGCGAAAAATGAGCGCATCGAAATTTCCGATAACCGGTCAGCTCCAGAGGAACGACTCTCCTATTCGATATTTTTTTTCGTTTAATACGGTATACTTACGCAAATTCACATCTATGAAGTTTATGATGGCACCGTCGTTGCTCACATGCTTTTCAGTTTCACCCTCTGTAAAGCAGTGAGCGAATGCAGCCGAACCCACCCGAAAAAAACATTGTCGCCATTCTCGTCACGGAACCCCGGGAAGCTGAGGATATCGTGCGCATCATCGAAACCGGACCTTACCGGACGATCGTATGCCGCAGCTTGTCGGCCTTGAAGAACCTCGTCTCCGATGCATGGATGGCGGTCATTCTGGATGTCGATAGTATCCCCTTGGATAATCGAACGATCCGTAACCTTACCCTGACCTTCCCCGCAGTATCTTTTTTCTGCACCTCCCGGGAACGTTTTCATCCCGAACTGAAGGACGCGATCTGCTATCACCTGTTTGCCTGCCTCAATAAACCCATTAATGCCGATGAACTGCACTATTTACTAAAATGCGTCCGTGACGAAGAGACCGACCCAGGCATTCCGCCGGGTGGATAGGGGATCATACGACGTCCCGGCCATCCCCAAGAAAATGACCTATAAAGGAGCAATAATGAACGAGAAAAAAGACGATCGCAAAACCTTGATGCGCGCATTTCTTGGTGACGTCCGCCTGTCACGCAGATCGTTCATGAAAACCTCTGCGTCTGCGGGCGCCGCAATGGCGTTCGGGTCCGGTATCACCCTGGAGCTCAAAGCTCTGGCGGCTGCAAGGGGCACTGAAACTGCTCAAGGCCAGTGGTTTCCGGCCACCTGCCAGGGGTGCACCTCCTGGTGCGCTCAACAGGTCTATGTTGTCGACGGACGGGCCGTAAAAGTCAGAGGCAACCCGAACTCCAAGGTGAACATGGGGGCAGGCTGCCCGCGCCCGCATCTGGCCATCCAGCAGGTGTACGATCCGGACCGCATCAAAACGCCTCTGAAGCGGACCAATCCTCAAAAAGGCCGCAACGAAGACCCTAAATTCGTGCCGATTTCCTGGGATGAGGCTTTGAACACCATCGCCGATAACATCATGGCGCTGCGCAATGCCAACGAGGCCCATAAATACATGCTCATGCGCGGCCGCTATACTTATATGCGCGATATCCTCTATGACCGCACCACCAAAATCATCGGTTCCCCCAACAACATCTCGCACAGCGCCATTTGCGCCGAGGCAGAAAAATTCGGCCCCTACTACACCGAAGGTCTGTGGGATTATCGTCAGTACGATGTGGAAAACGCCCGATATATCCTCATCTGGGGTGCCGACCCCCTGGCTGCCAACCGCCAGGTCTCCTACTATTCCAAGGTATGGGGAACCGTCATCAACCGGGCCCAGATAGCGGTCGTCGAACCGAGATTGTCCGCCACCGGCGCGAAAGCCGATGTCTGGCTGCCCATCGAACCCGGCCAGGACGGCGCTCTGGCCGCCGCGATAGCGCATGTCATTCTCACCGAAGGCCTCTGGTACCGGGAGTTCGTCGGTGATTTCAAAGACGGCACCAATCATTTCGCAACGAACCAGGAGGTTTCGGAAGAAACGTTCGAACCGAAATTCACGCATGGCCTGGTTCGATGGTGGAATCTGGAACTGAAGGACAAGACCCCGGAATGGGCGGCCGAGAAAACAGGCCTTCCGGCCGAGCAAATCCGCCGGTTGGCGATCGATTACGGAAAAGCCGCCCCGCAGTCCATCTCCTGGGTGGGCGGCGGCCCGGTGATGCAGGTGCGTGGCGCTTATGCCAGCATGATCTGCCACGCGTTGAACGGACTCACCGGCGCGGTCGACAATGTCGGCGGCACCTTGCAGCCCAACAAAGTCTATTCCCAGGATTTTCCCGAACCGGATGCTTTTCTGGACGATATCGCCAAGGCGGGAAAAAAATACGAAAAGATCGATCATCGCGGGCGCCTCGAATTTCCGGCACTCAACGGTGGTAAATCCGGCGGCGGGGTAATCACCAACAATGCAGCCGACGGTATCTTGAAGGACGACCCGTACGACATCAAGATGGCGGTCGCCTACATGAACAACTTCACCTTCTCCTGCGGTCAGCCGGAACGCTGGGAACGGGCGCTTTCCAAAATTCCCTTTCTGGTCCACATCACGACCAATGCCTCGGAGTTCTCCTGGTTCGCCGACATTCTGCTGCCCAGCGCCCATCATCTCTGCGAAAAATGGGGTTATGTCAAGGTTCACGGCAACGGCCACCGGCATGTCTCTCTCATGCAGCCGATCATCAAACGGGTCGGCGACTATAAAAGTGACGAAACCGAAATTCCGTGGCTGCTCGCCGAAAAGCTGGCCGAACGGGGCTTCGATAACCTGCTGCGCCACTTTAGAGAGTACAAGGATCCCGAGACCGGCAAGGTGCCCACCAATGCCGAAGAATTCTCGCTCTACGCACTCAAGTACGCCACCCATAAGGTCTGGGACCCTGCGCTGTATGAAGGCGGTGACAAATTCAGCGGCTGGGAAGCGTTTGCCAAGATCGGCGTTTCCAATTCCGATCCCTATCCGTATCGCAAACGATGGGGTCAAATGAAAACCAAAACCGGTCTTTTCGAATTCTACAGCGAAACCTTGAAAGAAGCCCTGGAAAAGCATGCCGAAAAACACAACGTCACGGTGGACCAGGTCATGAAGGCCTGTTTCTACCAGGCCCGGGGAGAACAGGCCTTCATTCCCCATTACGAAGCGCCCTATACGGCCGGGGATCCGCAGGAGTATCCCTTGCTGTTCGTGGACCACAAGTCGCGTCTGAACCGCGAGGGCCGCTCGGCCAATTGCTCCTGGTACTACGAATTCAAGGATCTCGATCCCGGCGACGAGGTCTGGGACGATGTGGCCAAGATCAATCCCGTGGACGGCAAAAAGCTGGGCATCGGCAACGGCGACCGGATCCGCATCACCTCGCCCACCGGCCGTATTGAATGCACGGCCAAGCTGTGGGAGGGAGTCCGCCCGGGAACGGTGGCCAAATGCTATGGCCAGGGCCACTGGGCCTACGGACGGCTGGCGGCTAAGGTGTTCGGCAAGGCTCCCCGGGGCGGCAACAACAACGACCTGATTCCGGCGGTCTATGACCGGCTCAGCGGCAGCACCGTCCGCCATGCCGGAACCCGCGTGAAAATCGATAAAATTTAGGAGGTCAAAATGCCCCGATACGCCATGGTCATCGACCTGCAACGCTGTGTGGGATGCGGCGCCTGCAGCATCGCGTGCCGAAGTGAAAACAATGTGCCGGACGGAATCTATTGGTCGAACAAAATCACCGAAACCTCCGGTACTTTTCCCAACGTGCGCTATCACTACATTCCGACCCTCTGCAACCATTGCGACAACGCTCCCTGCGTCAGGGGCTGTCCCACACGGGCCATGCATAAACTGGAAAACGGCATCACCATGCACGATCCTGAAAAGTGCATCGGCTGCAAGTACTGCGAATTCAACTGTCCCTATGGCGTGATCTATTTTAACTGGCGCAAGCCGCATCCGTTCTGGCGCGAAGAGACGGCCGTAATCCCGGGCGGCACATCCTCGCCGGCCGAAGAGACACGCAAAGCCGGCGGCAAGGTGATCCCCTACTACAACCCCGACCGGGACGCGACCCTGGCCGGCATCCGCCCCAAGGGCGTGGTGGAAAAGTGCACCTTCTGCGACCATCGTATCAAAAAGGGCTTGCTGCCCCGCTGCGTGGAGGCCTGCCCGGCCGATGCCCGGATCTTCGGCGATATCTCCAACCCGGAGAGCGAAGTCAGCAAGCTGCTCGGCAAGTTCAGACCGTTCCGCCTGCGCGAACAGTTGGGCACCGCCCCCCACGTCTTTTACATCCGGGATTTCAATCCGGCACACTACCAGCCGACCAAAGGAGGTGTCTAATGAAACCGTCCAAAAGCCTGCGCATCTTTTGGTTTGGCCTGATCGGCCTGGGGATCGCGGCGGGGTTGTTCGCCGCCGTGCGCCTCTTCACCCAGGGACACTATCTTTTCAATACCGACGACGTGCTGCTCTGGTCGCTGCCGCTGGGCGTCTACATCTACCTGGCCCTGACCAGTTCCGGATTGACCCTCCTGGCGGCACTGCCGCTGGTTTTCGGATTCGAAAGGTACCAGCCCATTGCCAAGCGCCTGGTCTTTCTGTCCATCGCCACGCTGATCGGCGGGTTTGTGGCCATCGGCCTGGAACTGGGGGACTTGTTCCACATGATCTACATCCTGTTTTCTCCCAATTTCAGTTCGCCAATCTGGT
>DDYQ01000231.1 GCA_002348005.1 Desulfobacteraceae bacterium UBA2230
TCGACCTTTTTGTCATAATCGGTGATCTGCTCTTTGATGATCTGACTGATTTCTTCGGCTTTTAGTTCCATTATGCACTCTCACCCCTTCTCAAAGATTCTCGCATGTTGAGCAATTGCGTCTTGATGCTTCCATCCAGAACAAGGTCCCCGATGCGGGTCACTATCCCCCCGATCAATCCCGAGTCGCGCTGTACGTCCAACACTATTTCTTTACCTGTCTTTTTGGACAGGGCTGAACGGATTTTCTCGACGGTTTCGGCGGTCAGCTCAGTCGCCGAGACCAGGGTCGCACGGGCCACACCCCTTAGCTCGTCCGCCATTTTTTGATAAAAATCATTGATGCTGACGATGAATCCAATGCGCCCCTTTTCGAACAGTAGCCTCAGAAAGGAACTCATGGTCTTTGACAGGCCAATGCGGGCAATAGCCTGATCGAGGACTCTCCGCCGCTCCCCCATATTGTACAGCGGGTTGGAGAGAATTTCGGAAAATTGTTTTTCACGATTCATCAATGCCGCAAGGCTGCCCAGTTCCTGGCCATAGCTTTCAGTTTGCCCGTCTTGATTCCCGATCAGAATGAGTGCCTTGGCATATCGCCGTGCAATTGCGAGATTTTTCACTATGCCACCACCTTCGCTAAGTAGTCATCCACCAAACGCTCCTGATCCGCATCCTCAATCTGTTTGCGGATAACGTCTTCCGCTTTAGCCAAGGCCTTATCCACGATTTCGGATTGCAATTCGAGTTTGGCCTGGGCAAATTCGTGGTCGATATTTTTGCGGGCCTGTTCCTTTAGCTTGTCGGCTGCCGCCGAGGCTTCTTTCAGGATGCGGGCCTTGGCTTCTTCTCCTTGCCGAATATATTCGGTCACGATCTGTTCGGCCTCCCTATCCAGCAGCGCCAGCTTATTTTTATAGTCGGCCAGCTGCATTTCAGCCTGCGACTTGCGACTTTCCAGATCTTCGAGCTCCTCCTTGATGCCTCTAATCCGATTGTTCAAGGCCTGCCCGATCGGCTTGCGCAGCACGATAAAGAGAGCAACCGCCAGAATAGAGAAATTCAGGACGCGCGCCCAGTCGGTTTTCTGCCAGTGAACGCCGCCTTCCCCGCCGCTGGCCGCCAATACGGGAGCTGTTCCTATAAAGATCACCATGACGATGACCGAAAGCATTGCGGCAGAGGATCTCAAGGGACCGTTCCCGAATCGTCCAGGAATCTTCATTAAGCTGCCCTCCCCAATATTTTCTGCGTAATTGCATCGGCGAAGGTATCGATCTCCCTCTCCAATGCTGTTTTCACCGCATGGGTATCCTTGGCGATCTTGGCCTTGACCGCGTCCAGATCCTCCCTGGCTCTGGCATTGATCTGGGCAATTAATTCACGCTGCTCATCGCTCGCGGACTGCAAAAGGGCTTCCTTGGCTTTCTGTCCTTTCGCACGGGCTTGCTTGACTCCGGAAGCAAATGCCTGATTCTTCTCTTCTGCTTCGGCACTGGTGGTACTAATCTTTTGATTGAGCCCGTCGAACTTGGCTTTGCGCTGAAGCAGCATGCTGCGAATGGGTTTATAAAGGACAGCGTTGAGGATGAAAATAAGTACAACAAAATTCGCGATTTGAACCAGAACGGTCCAGTTGACGTCAACCATTAATCGCCTCCGTCGCCCACACGTTTTACAAGGCTAAAGTACCGAGATGAAAGGAAAACACAAAAAAACGAGACAGGTCTGAACTGCGGCGCTGTATAACACCCGCGCGAAGGGCTTGTCAAAGGTTTTTTGCTGATTTCACCGCACATCAATTGACCCCTTCGGCCGCCTTTGACAATTCGGGCACCGGCCTGGCGCTCTCCTTCGCCTGTCCCGGCATACGGCAATTGCCGTTGAACACCACCCCCGTTTCGATCGCAATGACCGGAGCGCTGATATCACCGTTCACCTGGGCAGGAGGGTATACTTCGATGCGGTTTCCGGCATCGATGCAACCGGTCACCTTCCCACGGACAACTGCGCACGCCACAGTTATATCGGCTTCGATATCAGCATCTTCGCCGATGATGATCGTCCCTTCCGAACTGAGCACCCGCCCCTTGATCCGCCCATCCACCCGTATTGTCTCACGAAAGCTCAACGTACCTTCGATAATGGTGTCCCGGCCCAAAAGGGTCGAAATGGCCGAGCCGTCGCTTGAGCGTTGGTCCTTTTTACCCATGGCTCCTCCTTGGGTTTTAGAATTTTTTTGCAATAGGCGCCATCCCATCGGCACACCTCCCCCTGACGTTCACTGTTCGAACAGGAACCTGCGCATGCTGACATTCAATAAAAGGCCCACGCCGGCCATATTGGTGATTACCGACGACCCGCCGTAGCTGATGAACGGCAAGGTGACGCCGACCACCGGAAGCAGTCCCATCACCATACCGATATTGATAAAGACCTGCCATGCAATCATGGCGGTTACGCCCACTGCCAGAATATTGCCGAAAGGGTCGCGACTGCGTTGGGCGATTTGCATGCCCCCCAGAATAATCAAGAGAAACAATGTCAACAGCAAGATTCCCCCGACCAGGCCCCACTCCTCGGATAGCACCGAAAAAATGAAATCGGTATGCTGCTCAGGCAAAAACTCCAGTGTATTCTGGCTGCCTTTAAAGTAGCCCTTGCCGGTCAGCATGCCCGATCCGATGGCAATTTTGGACTGAATAATGTGGTAGCCTGCTCCGAGGGGATCACGTTCCGGGTTCAAGAACGTTAGAATGCGCTGCTTCTGATAACCCTTCAGCAATGACCATACCACGGGGATCATCAGGGCACCGCTGCCGATCAGTGCCATTAGCGTGCGCCGCTCGATCTTGATGTACAGCGTCATTGAACCGGCAATCAAACCCACCATCATGGCCGTACCCAGATCGGGCTGCCGCACGATCAGGAAAAACGGCAGCGCCGTCAATATCACAGGGGTAATCAATTCACGCATCTGCAGGCCTTCGGATCGTACCACCTTGGCATAATATTTGGCGATCACCAGGATGACCGCCAATTTGACCATTTCAGAGGGCTGAATCGATACCGGTCCCAAGGCCAGCCACCGCCTGGAGCCGGCGACATACTTGCCAAAAAACAGAACCGCCACCAGCATGAGCAGGCACACCAGAAAAATCAAGTAAGCCCACCGTTCATAGGATTTGTAATTGAACAGGAAGGCGATCACCATCGCCACCGTGCCGGCGCCGTACCAAACCAGCTGACGGGTGAAGAGGGCCGCCTGCTGATCGGAAGTGCCAAACTTGACCGCGCTGGAAAGCGCAACCAGGCCGCACGCGGCAATTGCCAGGATCAGGCAGAACATCCACCAGTCGAAATATTGGACCAAACGTCTATCGATCATCATGTTACGGTATCCCCGTGCCGCGGGTATTTCCGGATTCGATCCGGGCGGTCGGCCGGCTGGCGGCCGGGTCGGTCTCATCAAGCTTCAAGTAGGTGCGGATCATTTCTTTGGCAATCGGCGCGGCGGCCGAAGATCCATGTTCTCCATGCTCGACCAGAACCGCGATGGCGATCCTGGGCCGATCCGAGGGAGCATAAGCCACAAACCACGCGTGATCCCGAAAGTGATGAACGTTCCCCTTCTCATCAGCGACCTCGCGCCCGATGACTTGCGCTGTACCCGTTTTCCCGGAAAAAGCCAGCTCCTTGATACGCGACTGATAGGCCGTGCCCCTCTGCTCATTGACAACGGACCACAAACCTTTCTGCACAAGGGCCAGGGTTGTGTCGCTGACCGGCAATCGGCCGATGAGCCTGGGAGTTTCGGAATCCGCGCCTTTGATCAGAGTCGGCGCATACCGTTTTCCCCCGTTTCCCACCGCTCCGGCCAGTAAGGCCATTTGCATCGGGGTGACCAGATTGAAGCCCTGCCCGATGGCCACCGACAGCGTCTCTCCGCGCTGCCAGGGCTCCCCGAAACGCCTGCGTTTCCACTCGGAGGTGGGAATCAACCCCCGTCCCTCACCCTCGATGGCGATGCCGCTGGGGGCTCCAAGTCCAGCCGCCTTGGCGTAGAAAGCCAGGCGATCGACCCCCAGGGCTTCGCCGACTTTATAGAAAAAAACATCGCACGATTTGGCAATCGCCTCGACGACATTGACTTCTCCGTGGCCGCCCTTTCTCCAGCAACGGTAATCGCGGTTGGCGAACCGGTAAAAACCAGGGCAGTAGTGGCGGGTTTCTGGCGTGATCACTTTTTCTTCCAGACCCGCCAGGGCGGTGACGATTTTGTAGGTCGAAGCCGGGGGATACTCGGCCTGCAGGGCTTTGTTCTCCATAGGCCGGTAGGGGTTGGAAATCAGCGTCCGCCACTGTTCGCGGCTCAGCCCGCCCACGAACATATTGGGATCGAATGACGGGCTGCTCGCCATGGCCAGCACTTCGCCGTTGTCCGGGTCCACTGCAACGGCGGCGCCCACCTTATCTTCCAGCAGCCGCTCGGTTGCCGTCTGCAGTTCATAATCGATGGTCAACAAAATATTCTGGCCGGCCAGTGCATTCACGGTGCCGATCACACGCACGACCTGTCCGGTAGCGTTGACCTCCACCTGCCGGCCACCCCGTTTGCCTCTCAGGATCGGCTCAAAGGTTTTTTCAACACCGAATTTTCCGATATAATCGCCGCTTTTACAGTCGAGGTATGGATCGCCGCGCAATTCCTCGGCGTTAATTTCGCCCAAGTACCCGAGCAGGTGGACCGCATGCTGATTATAGAGATAATGTCGCTTGGAAGAGATATTGACGGTAACTCCGGGCAGTTCGAATTTATGCACTTCGATGGCCGCCAGCATGTCACGGCCGATGTCGGGCTTGAGCAAAATGGGCTTGAAGGCGCCCGCTTTTCGGGCCGCCTGAATTTTGTCTTTCAGTGCTTCCGGGGATTCACCGATGAAGCGGCTGAGATTTTGAAGGGTTTGTTCCAGCGGTTTGGCATCCTTCAAAACGATGTACAAATCGAAAGCGGGCCGGTTTTCAACCAGCAGATGGCCGGTGCGGTCGAAGATCAGCCCGCGCGGGGCGGCGATATCCTGCAGCCGGATGCTGTTGATTTCAGATAGCCGGCGGTACTCCTGTCCCTCAATGACCTGCAGATAAATCAATCGCGCGGATAACAGCGCGAATGCCATCAGCACCACGATCAGCAAACGCATGAGGCGGTAGTTGAACCATTCACTGTCGATGCTTTCGAGGTAATTGCGCACTCGAATTCAGAACCTTCTCAGCAATGCCGTTGGGTCTATAAATCTACGAACAACCTATGCCGCCACAGATCAAGCTGTTTTTGGGTGCGGCCGATGATGATCAAAATGATGGGGCCCGTAACCAGGGCCCAGACGATCTGTAATACCGTGGTTTGCACCGCGTCGTCTGGAATGCTGGCATAGGGTGCCAGGAAAGCCATATAACCCAGAAGCGCGGCGATTTCGAACACGACCCCGCAAACCACCGCCACGGCCAACAGCACCACACTCCCGGTATGCAGAAACTGCGACAGCCAGCGCATTCCAAGATAAAGCCAGACGTAAACCAGCAGATAGAGCCCCAGCGTTCCGCCGCAGAGGCTGTCCATGATCAGGCCGAAAAAAAGAACGGTCGGCAAACCTTCCTTGAGGGAGCGATAAAAACTGAGATAGATGATGATGGGAATCAGCAGATCATAGAATTTTTGGAAGATCGGCACCCCGGGAATCAAGGTGGTCTTGACGATCACCAGGCCCAACGACACCAGGATGTAAAAGAGGATTGTCATGCCGGTTCGCTGAATTCACTTGCCGGAACGATCAGGACCTCTTCCAGACGCTCAAAATCCACGAAGGGCGTCACCGTTACGTCCTGAAAGATTTCGGACTCGTTTTGCGATATTCCGGTGACGTGTCCGACCGGCAGCCCCTTGGGAAAAACCCCGTCCATGCCGGAGGCGATCACGGTATCACCGGTGGCGACTTCATGTTTTCGCAGCACGTAATTCAGAATACAATACCCGGAAGTTCCCCCCTTGATAATGCCGCGGGCGCGACTTCTCTGGACCACGGCGTCCACCGCGCTGTTGGGATCGGTAATCAGCATGACCTTCGAGTACCGTGAAGTCACCTCTATGACGAGCCCGACCACCCCCTGGGCGGTGATGACGGGAGATCCTTTTTGAACCCCTTCCCGGCTGCCCTTGTCCACCACCATGGATTGAAACCAGGGCGAGGGATCTTTGCCGATCACCTGGGCGGTGATCAGCGGTTGTTTCAGCCGCTCTTTCAGCCCCAGCAACTCGCGCAGGCGCGTGTTGGTCAACTCGATTTCTTCACATCGGTGCCGGTCCGCCAGAGCGCCGTGCAATTCCCTGCTCAGTCGTCCATTTTCCTCAGACACATTGACCAGCGAAAAATAGTGGGCCCAAACGTTGTGGGAAAAACGGGTCGCATGCGCGATCATGCTCTGGAAGGGGGCCACAATGGCGATCGCCATTCGACCGGGCCCATAGGCAAGACCGGGGCGACGGCTGCTTAACGTCAGCAGCAGGATGCTGATTGTGAAAAACAGAATCAGACCGGCGATCAACACAACTTTTCTGGAGAACATGAAATCAGCTAATCACTACTTGCTTGAGGATTTCGATGCTGTCCAAGGCCTTTCCGGAACCTAAGGCCACCGTGGAAAGCGGATCGTCCGTTACCGTGATGGGCAGACCGCTCTCTTCACGCAGCAGCTTATCAAGATTTTTGAGCAAAGCTCCGCCGCCGGTCAGAACGATTCCGCGATCGACAATGTCGGCGGCCAGCTCCGGAGGCGTCTGTTCCAGGGCGATCTTGACCGTCTCCACGATGGCGTCGATCT
>DDYQ01000016.1 GCA_002348005.1 Desulfobacteraceae bacterium UBA2230
TAAAATATTGGACATTCTTGTCCATATCATCTGGGCCTGCGAAGAAAGGGAGTTTGAACTGGGCGCCAAACGTCAGCTTCGAGTCTGTCATTACGTCGGTTCCTACTGCAAAACTAGGGTGCTCGGCATGTGCATTGAGAAGCGGGACTCATATTGCTGCTTTAATTCCCCGCTTTCCCGCATCCTCCAGGAGCAGATACGGGTTCAGACAGACCATAGTTGGGGAAGTGCGGAAGGGCCTGATTGCGCCGGCCTGAGGATGAACGAACTGGCCCAGGTTAACTGGGATCAGATCGACCTGAGCGAGTGGTTGGGGCTGCTCGCCATTGCCGGGGAGTCACCGGACCAAAGGGAATTATCCTTATCCGGCCTGACAGGCTCAGGTTCGCAATTCAATTTTGATGGTCAGGCTGGCCGTCTGGACGCGGCTACGCGTACCACCGAGCGGTTAGGTACTTATCAAGAACAGACGGGACAGGATTTGGAGCAGCTGCGGATTGAAAGAGGGTTGAATATGTG
This sequence comes from Desulfobacteraceae bacterium UBA2230, assembly GCA_002348005.1. Next base: position 520 of record DDYQ01000016.1, read on the forward strand.
GGGACAAAATTAACTTTTACTTGACCGAAGGCCCGTTCTATGCTATATGCAACATGCCAGAAAGGAGTATCACTATGCCGAAAAAAATCCACGTCGGCATGCGGCTCCCCGCCGAAATAATAGAGTATTTCGGGAGGGGGGCAGGGTACATCATCCGCATACAGAATTACATCACGCAGGGCGTGATGACCTCGATTAGGTACAAAACCCTATCGCTGGCCTCCCACCATGAGGATATCCCGGCTCTGTGCGCGATGGTTTCGGCAGGAAAGGACGTGAACGAACCCGACGAGAGCGGCACTACCGCCCTGGCCTGGGCGGTCCGATATAATCGTATCGACCAGGTCCTCGTTCTGCTCGGCCTGGGGGCCGACCCGAACACCCTATCCGTGCGCGGCACTGGTCTGAACGTCATGCATGAGGCCGCCGCCGAAGGCCGCGCACCTACGGTGCTGGCCTTGCTGGCCGCCGGGGCGGAAATCGACCCGCGACTGCCGCGCAACAACCGAACACCACTCATGTTGGCGGCCGGCAAAGGCCACATCCAGGTAGTTCGCATACTGTTGGGTTTGGGGGCCGACCCGAATCTGCGGGATGCGAGTGGCCTGACCGCGGCCGGCATCGCGCGCCAATCGGCGATGCTGCATCCCCGGCCTACATTCTACCCCTTCGATGAGATCGCGGATCTCATCGATCGGCATTGTACGGGGGCGGAATTTCGCGATGATCTGGATTCCCACTGATATCCGGAGCTGGCCCTGGAGTTGGGCGGCGGCAATGACCATGGCCGTCACCGGTCTGGTTTTCTTCGCCGGGGCTCCCCAACCGCAACTAGGACCCGCCATGGTTATCTGCGTGGGCCTCTGCCTGGGCAGCGGCCTGCTCCTGGAGCCTCCGCTTCGGCCAGGTATGGAGGAGCTGCAGAACCTAGCCTACCGGGCCCAACCCGAACCAACCACCATCGAAGACCCGCAACTCACCATCCCCACGACTAGCATCTCATGGTCTTTTCGGGCCCGTGAGTGCCGTCTATTCTCCGCACATGGCCTCACCCATATCGGCATTTCCCCTCGCCTGCTTCCCATTCCTTTCCGGTCTGTCTAACCCCCTGTTTTTTATCTTTTTTTAGGAAAATACCAAAAAGCAACGAAGCGCGCTACTGCCTTCGTAAGTGCATAGTTATATTGGCCTTATTGACCTTTTCGAGGTCAACCAGGAGAATCAGTATGATTGCGGCCGACATATTTCAGGCGCTGCGGTCAGACCACCGCGACTGCCGGGAGATATCGCCGGGCACCTGGCGCTGCCATTGCCCGGCGCACGATGACGAAAACCCTTCGTTCGATGTTTCGGATAAGGACGGGAAGATATTAGTTTTTTGCCAGGCCGGGTGCAGCCAGGAGGCGGTCACCAATGCCTTACGCAACAAGAATTTGTGGACCGGCGGTAATGGCGACCAGGCGAAAACCTCAACCGGCGGCCTGAGTCTTGCAGTTTTCGCCAAAACCAAGAAGCTGGATGCTCCCTTCCTGGCGGGTCACGGCGTCACCCAGGCCACCGGCAGGGGCGGGAAGCCGTATCTGGTCTTCGCCTATCGCGGCGTGGACGGCCAGACCGTTGAGGCCGCTACCCGTTTCAGATTTTCGATGTCGGAGAAACCGAAGTCGAAGCGCGGGGGAAAACCCACACTGTATGGCCTGTGGCGGCTGCGGGACTATCGATCTGGCGGGGAGGTCATCATATGCGAGGGCGAATCTGATGCCCTCACGTTCTGGCATTACGGCCTACCAGCTGTCGGCATACCAGGAAAAGCGCTGCTGAAAACCATTAATCCAGAAGCTTTTGCAGGCTTTTCAACTGTTTATGTCTGGCAGGAGCCAGATGCGCCGGAGCTGCCCGGCAAGGTGGCGCAGCGGCTACCCGGCGTGACCGTGAAGGCACTGATTCCGCCGGACGGCGTGAAAGACGTCAGCGAGGCGCATTGCCAAGGCTTGGGAGTGCCTGAGCTGGTGGATCGGCTGAAAGCCGAGGCACAGGCAGTTCCAGCCCAAAGGGGGGCGGGACGCCAGAAAAAAAGGCCCGAACCCGTGGACCCGGCTTCTATTTCCTTCGACGGCCTCTCCCCACTTGAGGCCCGCAGACTCATCGAAGATATGAGGTTGAGCGCGGCGCAAGTCTTGTGCGTCATAGCCGAAAAAGCAGAGCTATTTCATGATGTTAACCATACGGCATACGCTCAGGTAGACGGCGTGACCTACCCAGTGGATTCGCACGACTTCAGGATGTGGTTGAGGGGAGAGTATTACGCGATCACGGCGAAGGGACCGAATGAGCCGGCGGTGCGGGACGCCATCGGGGTCATCGAGTCACACGCCGTGTTTAGGGGCCGGGAGTACCCCGTGTTCGTGAGGTTGGGAGAGCACGAAGGCAAAATTTACATTGACTTGGCCGACGGCGGGCGGGCGGTGGAGATCGGCCCGGAGGGTTGGCGAGTGATAAAAAATCCGCCGGTGAAATTCTTGCGGCGGCGCGGGATGCAACCCCTCCCGGAGCCTGAGCGAGGTGGGGATATCTCCCTCCTAGAGGATTACCTGAACCTGCCCGATGACGGCGGGCAGGCCTTCGAGTTGGTCGTCAGTTGGCTTGTGGCGGCCATAAGACCGTCTGGTCCATATCCGATTCTGGCTTTAACCGGCCCGCAAGGAAGCGCCAAAAGTACCGCGGCCCGGGTACTGCGGCTGCTGGTAGACCCGTCTTCGGCGCCGCTCCGGGCTGAACCGAAAGATCTCGAACAGCTGATGATCAGCGCCCAGAATGGTTGGGTGATGTGTTACGACAACCTCAGCAAGCTTCCCTCCTGGTTGTCGGACGGGCTGTGCCGGCTGGCGACTGGCGGCGGTTTTTCGACGCGGAAACTGTACACCAACGGCGAAGAGTTCATTTTAGAGGCGACGCGCCCCGTCATTCTGACGGCCATCAATTCGGTGGCCAGTTCGCATGATCTGGCGGACCGGCAGGTATCGGTTGATCTCCCGGTGATCGATGACAGTCGCCGTAAAGCGGAGAAAGGCTTCTGGCAACGGTTCGAAGCGGCCAGGCCGAAGCTCCTCGGGGCGCTGTACGACGGCGTGGCTACGGCGCTAAGGAGGATCGATGGTGTGTCTTTGGCGCGACTTCGGCGCATGGCCGACTTCGCGCTATGGGCATCGGCAGCAGAAAGGGCGTGGGGATGGCATGACGGCGCATTTATGGCGGCGTATGGTTCGAACCGAGACGATATGGCGCGCGCGAGTATCCAGGGTGATCCTGTAGCGGCGGCGGTAACTGAACTGATGGCCGACCGCGAGACGTGGGAGGGGACTCCCACAGAATTGCTTGAGGTGCTGGGCGGGTATGTATCCGATTCGACACGTAAATCCAAACACTGGCCGCAGGCTGCAAATAGCCTCACCAGGCGGTTGCGCAAGGCGAGTGTATTTCTGCGCGCGGCGGGGATATATAGTGATTATGGTCGCAGTAGTACTGCACGCCTTCTTTCGCTGAGCAGGGAAAAAACCGTCACTTCTCAGGAATTTCAACAAGTTATAGGTGACGATATAGAAAACGTAACCGTCGCCGGCGGCGGTAATGGTGACGGTATTGAGTTTGGCGGTGACGATATGGAAAAAATACCGTCACAGGATAACCATACTAAATTACATGCGAATGACGGTAGTGACGGTAGTGACGATATATTTTCGCCTCATCAAAAAGCAGGTGCAAAACACACTACACATTGCAACGGGGGTGACCTATGAAACCCGGGCAGGCGATCATGAAACTCAGCGCTATGGGTTACACCTTTAAGATGAATGGGGACAAGATTCGCTACGATTGGGAAGGCAAAGGCAGGCCGGACATGGTGAAAGCGAATCCACTCTTCGATATTATCCGTGCCGACAGAGAAGCCGCCATTCTCTTTTTGCGCGTGTATTGCCCGCGGTGCGGGGGAATTGTGTTCTATTCCGACCACAAAGGCGAGCAGCACTGCGCCAAATGCGATCCGCCGGACTGGAATTCCATTGAGCAGCTATTCCCTTATGCGGCAGGTATTCGTCATTGACGGCGGCGATCCATGAAAAAACGAGTCGCTCCTGAGTATTTAACCTTGGCGGACTTAGCGGTCTACGCCTCTGTGTCGAAAAACACCTTGAAGAAGTGGCTTAAGAGCGG
>DDYQ01000038.1 GCA_002348005.1 Desulfobacteraceae bacterium UBA2230
CATTGGCGCCCAGTTTGGACTTGTTTTCGGTGCCGTCCAGATCGATCATTGCCCTGTCCAGAAGCGTTTGTTCGGCCGCATCCATTCCGACGACTGCTTCGGCAATGACTGTATTGACGTTTTTAACCGCGTTGGCGACACCTTTTCCTCCGAACCGTTTGGCCCGTTTGTTCCGCAGCTCAAGCGCCTCGCGCGAACCGGTGGAGGCACCCGAAGGTACCGCCGCCCGGCCCACCGCACCGCTGGCCAAGGTAACATCCACTTCCACTGTGGGATTTCCCCGCGAATCAAGGATCTCTCTGCCTTTCACTGCTAATATCTCAGTCATCTTCTCCCCCTCGTTGACGTTTGTAAAATGAACCTATTTGACACCCCCGTGACCCCTCTGGCTACGGAGTGATCGCTCAAGGTTTAAGGGCGGTTGCGGTGCATCAGATTCAGGGAATTTGAGGGCAAGGCCGGGCAGGCAACCCGCCCGGCATGCGGCTTGACAATTTATGGGCGCATGTTACTCTGGCGCTCTTGAGATTGTCAAGCAGATGACCAGTTTTTGCAGTTACTTAATTCGCAGGATCCATCTGCGAAAACAGTAAAACGCAGGTGCCGCAATGGAACGATCCACGAAACATAAAAGTCTGTATCACGATGGGCATCTTTTTGTGGCGGCCATCCGTATTCTGGAAAACCGCAATGGATCACCGCCGACGCTGGATCAAATCGCCCAATTGCTGTCGATCTCCACGGAACAGACCGGCCTGATCAGCCGACGCCTGAGCGATTCCGGCATAATCGAACAGGTCGAAGGGGCTTTCGGTGAGCGCTGGGGGGTTCTGAATCATCTGAAGCTTGAGGAACTGCCCCGCGTGACGGACGCGACCGAGTTGGACAGCGCCTTGAAAAAATTTCAGGCCGAGCGGCAAAAGCTGGCCCAGAAGGTGGAATCGATCAAAGAGCAGCAAGCTAAAAAGAAAAAGGACCTTTTCGCCGATATCGAGAAGAAGCTTAAAATGGATCGCCCTAAAGAGGAATGACGTCTGCGCCGCCCTCTCGGCCATGAATTGCGGCAACTGAAGGCCGCTCTGGGGCAGGTGTCAGCCGCGGTACTTGTCTACCGGGATATCGTAACGTCGCATGATCTGCTGAAGGGCCTGACGCTCCATGCCCATCGTACGGGCCGCCTGGGTGACATTGCCTTCGCAGCCCGCCAGGAGATGGCCGATATAGGCATGGTTGAATTGACGCAGCGTCATCTCCTTGGCCTGCTTGTAGGGCAGTCCCTGCAGGGACTGGTCCCATAAACCCAGGCGGATGTCATCGGACTGAAACCCCACATCCGCAGAATAGATGAGTTCCTGAGTTGAAAAGAGGATTCCGCGGATGATCACATTTTCCATCTCGCGGACATTGCCCTCCCAGTGACGCCGCTGAAAAACGGACATCAGTTCCGGTGAGATTGATTTGCCCGGCCGATTCAATTCGGCGCTGTGTTTCTGCAACAAATGATCGGCCAGCAGGGGAATGTCTTCAGGACGCTCGCGAAGCGGCGGCAGGTGGATGGGCAACACGTTGAGCCGGTAGAAGACATCCTCGCGGAATTCGCGGTTGCGGATCTTGGCTTTCAGATCCTGGTTGGTAGAGGCCACGATGCGCACATTGACGTGGACGGGCCGTGCATCTCCCAATGGCTTGATTTCCTTCTCCTGCAAAACGCGCAACAGCTTGGTCTGGATGGCGGGGCTGATGTCGCCGATTTCGTCCAGGAAGATGGTACCGCCGTCGGCTTCCTGAAAAAGCCCACGCTTGTTCTGGGTAGCATGTGTAAAGGCGCCCTTTTTGTAACCGAACAACTCGCTTTCCAGGATGTTCTCCGGTACGGTAGGGCAGTTCACCGCGATATAGGGACCGTCATGCCGGTCACTCAGACCGTGAATGGCCCGCGCGGTCAGATCCTTGCCCGTGCCGGACTCTCCTGTAATCAACACCGTATGGTCGGTTTTGGCCACCATGCGGATGGTCTCGAAAACCCGCTGCATGGCCGGGCTTTTGCCTACCAGGCGTTCAAGGGTAAAGGGGTCGTGGCACTGGGTTTGCAGACGCCGGTTTTCGGAGATCAGCCGGCTACGTTCCAGCGCTTTTTCCAGCCTCAGAACCAGGGCGTCCAGCTCGAAGGGTTTGGTAATGAAGTCGTAGGCGCCGCCGCGCATCGCTTCGACCGCAAGATCGATATGGCCGTAGGCAGTCATCATCACCACGGTTTGCAAAGGGTAGTCGCGCCGGATAAACTGCAGCAGCTCCAAACCGTCCATCCCGGGCATCTTGATATCGGCCAGCACAAGGTCGAAGTTCTTCTGAGCAAGCCACTGCAGGGCCGCCTCGCCCGAAGGGGCGGTCACCACCGTGCACTTTAGATCGGGGACCAGACTGCGGGACAACAATTGAAGCATGTCCGGTTCATCGTCGACAATCAGAATGCAGGGTTGCACGCGTTATCTCCCGGAGTCCGCGGCGGCGATCGTAACTGGAATCGGCAGGCTCACCGTAAAAGTCGAACCCTGTCCCGGGGTACTCGCCACTTTGATATCGCCGCCGTGATTTTTAATGATGCCGTAGCTGACAGACAATCCCAGCCCGGTACCCTGTCCAGTCGGTTTGGTGGTGAAGAAAGGGTCGAAAATTCGTGCCAGGTTCTGAGGCGCGATGCCGCTGCCGGTATCTTCAACACTGATTATGGCCTGCTGGGTTTTGCGATTCATCCCGGTGCGCACCGTTATTGTGCCCTCGCCGGAAATGGCATGCACGGCGTTCATGATCAGATTGATCAATACTTGTTTGATTTTCTTTTCATCCAGCAATAGCGGCGCAAGCCGGTAATCGTAATTCGTTTCGAGGCGGATGCGCTCCGGATTGGCATGCTGCCGGATGAAATGCAGGACATCATCGATGATCTCCCGAACATCGAGCAACTCCTTCTTGGGCTGGGATGTGCGCGCGAAACTGAGCAGATCCTCCACGATCGCTTTACAGTGGCGTACATGCTTTTCCACGGTGCGCAGGTCTTCGCGACGCTGCGATCCGTTCGACTCCTGGCGCAACATGAGTTGGGTGTAGCCCAGCATGATACCCAGCGGGTTATTGATTTCATGCGC
>DDYQ01000109.1:0-143 GCA_002348005.1 Desulfobacteraceae bacterium UBA2230
AGCGCTACGAAGCCCTGCACCATCCCTTTACCGCGCCTCTGGAAAGCGACTACGACCGGCTGGAGAGCGACCCCGCGGCCGTGCGCTCGCGCGCCTACGACATCGTGCTCAATGGTTTCGAGATCGGCGGCGGCAGCATCCGC
>DDYQ01000109.1:255-6245 GCA_002348005.1 Desulfobacteraceae bacterium UBA2230
CGCCTTCCCCAAGACCCAGAAGGCCACCTGCCTGCTCACCGGCGCCCCCTCGGACCCGGCTCCGGCGCAGCTTGACGAACTGGCGTTGCGTATCAAGGCCACGGCCAAGGTGTAGGCGCAGCGGATACCCGCGCGCACGGCCGCTTTCCAGCCGGCGCGCCATTCCGCCAAATGGACCCATGGGCGCTGGCCTTCGAAACCGGTCGACGCCCATCTTTTCCGTAAGATTCCGCTGGCCCTCTATACAGTCTTGCCCCTATATTTTTTTAGGGAAACTCTCTGTACCCTGCTTGCGCACCGATCACCGAATCGCAGTATTCTTGAATATCAATAACCAGTCTCTTCAGCCTGACGGAGCCCGGGATGTCGACAAGAACCGTGCAGCTGTTGTTTGCGGCGCTGTTGTGTGGGGCAGCGCTTCTGCTTGCCGCGCACGCCTTCGCCGAAACCGCCGCCGCCACTGCGGCTGATGATTCGGCGGACACGGCCGCCGTTCCGGTCCTCGAACCGGTAGTGGTGACGGCCGCGCGCATTCCTTCCGAGGCCGCCCGGGTGCCGGCCGCGGTGACCACGGTGGAGGATCGGCAGATTCAGCAGGGCCGGCCGGCCGTCAAGCTGGACGAGGCGCTTGCCCGGGTGCCGGGCGTGTTCGTTCAGAACGGGTACAACTTTGCCCAGGACCTGCGCATTTCCATGCGCGGCTTCGGCGCCCGATCGGCTTTCGGCATCCGCGGCATTCAGGTCTATGTCGACGGCATTCCGCTGACCCTGGCCGACGGACAAAGCACTCTGGACGCCATCGACCCCGAAGCGATCGGTCGGCTGGAAGTGCTGCGCGGCCCGGTTTCGGCCTTATACGGCAATGCTTCCGGCGGCGTGATCAACATCACCACTCCGGAAGGGCCGCCGCGGCCGTTCGTGGAAGAACGCACCCTCATCGGTGAGTACGGGTTGATGAAAAATGTGCTCAAAGGCGGCGGACAGGCCGGCCGCCTGAACGCCTTCGCCTCCTTGGCGCATCTGAAAACCGATGGATTCCGCGAGCACAGCGAGGCCCGCAGCGCCACGTTCAACAGCAAATTGCGCTTCGATCTCGACAGCGCCTCCGACCTGACCCTGATCTTCAACGCCGTGCGCATACCCGAAGCGCAGGACCCGGGCGGTCTGACCCTGCAACAGGCCGGGTCCGACCCCACGCAGGCCGCCGACCTGAGCCGCCTGTACGATTCGGGCGAGTCCATCTCGGACCAGCGCATCGGGCTGGTTTACCGCCGCGAGCCGATCCCCGATCACCAGCTGGAGGCCGCCGCATTTTTCAGCCAGCGAGACCTGGACAATGCCGTTCCGTTCCGGTTCATCGAACTGGACCGCAAGGCGGCCGGCGGCCGGATTCAGTACGCGGTCAGTGGAACGATTCTGGACCGCACGCAGCGCACCGTGGCGGGCATCGACCTGCAGCACCAGTCCGACGACCGGGTCAATTTCGACAACATCGCCGGCCGGGCAGGGGAGACCCTGTTGCTTTCCCAGGACGAGTCGGTGACCGCCACCGGCGTCTACCTGCAGGAAGAAGTCGAACTGACCCCGCGGGTGTCGGTTCTGCTTGGAGGCCGTTACGACCATGTACGCTTCGATATCGATGACCGGCTGCTCGAGGATTCGGACGACTCCGGTGCCAGAACATTCGACCAGTTCACCGGTCGCCTCGGGCTGATGGTGGCGCCGGATTCCAGACTGCGGCTGTACGGCACCATCGCCCGGTCCTTTGAAACCCCCACCAGCACCGAGATCGTCAACCGGCCCGAGGGCGGCGGCGGGATCAATCCGCACATCGAACCGCAGACCGCTGTTAACTACGAGATCGGCGCGAAAATGCAGGTCGGCAAGGATCTCAGCCTGGAGGCGGCGCTTTTCCTGATCCGGCTGGAGGACGAACTGATCGCCTTCCGCGATGCGACCGACCGCGTGTTTTACCGCAATGCCGGCGAATCGCAGCGGGTTGGCGTCGAAATGGGACTGGTCAAAACGTTCCTGCGACGATGGCAATTCAGTCTGGCCTACAGCTACCTGAAAGCGGAATTCGAATCCTACGAAAAGCAAGGGGTCGATTTGTCCGGCAACCGCGTGCCGGGCCTGCCGGAACACTGGATCTTCTCCGAACTGCGCTATTCCCGGGAAAGCGGGTTATACGCCGCGGGCGCCGTTTCCTACGCCGGCGACTTCTTCGTGGATGACGAGAACACGCTCAAGAACGCCGACGCCACGGTGGTCGACCTGCGTCTGGGATACGAAAAAAGGTGGAGACGCTGGCAGGTGGAACCCTTTCTGGGCATTCGCAACCTTTTCGACAAAGACTACAACAACAATGTGCGCATCAATGCCAGCGGCGGCCGCTACTTTGAACCGGCGCCGGAACGGAACGCTTACGGCGGCCTCAGGATCGGCTATCAGTGGGGCTGAAAGCTTCAATGGTTGCGAAGCGCATCGATCAAATCGGTCTTTTTCATCTTCGAGCGCCCCGGGATGCCGACCTGTTTGGCCTTCTGGTAAAGATCCTGACGGCTCCAATCCTCGTAGCGGGGGGCCTTTCCGCCCCGCCTTCCCGCCTCGGAGCGCGGTGTGTTGGCGATGCGGGCGGCCTTTTCTTTGCTCATCCCTTTGCCGCGGAGCTTTTCATAGCGTTCGTCATCTTTGATCTGGGGTCCGTGATCCTTTACCATGCTGAAGTCCTCCTGAAATCCATGCGCTGTCGGTCCTGCCTTCGATCTTAAATAATGCCTTGAAATGCCTATGCAAATGGGTGAGACCCTGCACGTGGGGGATCCAGCGGCGCAGCAGGCGGCAGCCCCCTGCGCAAGCCGACGGAGAAAACCCATTTGCGCTCAATACCGTTGCGCACCCGCCCAATAACGACCCAGCGCCATCGGCAATTTAAGCGCCGACCCCAGCAGGTCGGCACTGGAAAGCCGAGTGCCGTACGCCCGCGAAAAGGGCGGCCTCAACCAGCGAAGCGGCCATTCGCCGGTCAGTTGCACCAGGAAACGGCGCAAGAGCACCTGGTCCACTGCCTCCCGCCGAACCCCGATATCCGCCGTCACGCCCTCGATCGAATGCAGAGACTTTCTGAACAAAAGAAGGTCGGCGGCCAGGCCGAGCCCTGCCTGTCGCACCGCCGCGTCCAGCAGCCCGGTGAGCCAACTGAATCCCGGAGTCCGGAACGGCCCGAGGCGCTTCAACCAGGCGTGAACCACCGCATTCAACGCGTCCCCGCGCGGCCGTCCCGATGTGTCCAGATCCAGCAACTGGGCGGTGATCTTTGGTGCCTCAAGCGTTAGCGCGCCCAGCAGAATCTGGACCATCGCCGTGCGTTCGCGATCACCCAGCCAGCCCAGCAGACTCCAGTCCAGCACGGCCAGGCGGCCCTCGTCGGTCAGCATCAGGTTCCCAGCATGCGGATCGGCATGAAAGAAACTTTTCGAGCTGCGGGAAAGAACCGGCCTCGCAATCAGGGCGTCGATCACCTGCTCGGCCAGCTGCCTTCGAGGATACCCCGTGAGAGCGTGGTCCGTGACCTTACGGCCCCAGATGCGTTCCATAGCGGTCACGCGCGGGGTGCAGAACGGGAAAAGCGTGGGGATATGGACCTTGGCATCCGTCGAATAGAAATCGGCCGCAAGAGCCAGGTGGCGCTGCTCGAGGTCGGGCCGCGCCTCGTTGCGCAGCTTGTCCCGCACCTGTTCGAAGGTGCCCTGGTAGTCTATCGGGGCAATCCCGAAATCCTGGCAGCGCTGATCCAGGTATGCGCCCACCTGTTCCAGAATCGCCAGTTCATGCTCCAGGCGTTCCGCGATACCCGGCTTGAGCAGCTTGAAAACGCCCTGACGAGAGCCGCCCTGCGGCCGAGCCCATCCAAACGGCACCACCACGGCCACGCTGGCTTCCGCCAGAGCCGGCGGCAGCAGCGTCACCCCGAGGCCTTCCAGCGGTCCGAGTTCATGCACCAGTTCGCCGCGCACGAACTCGACGTCCACCGCCGGCGGAAACGAATCGAGCTGCTGCAAATAGCTGCGCAGCTCGGCCGACAAGCGCCGGTCCCGCGCCAGGCTCTGACCCAGCTTGTGTATTGACGGGCAGCTGCGCGCCAGCAGGCTCAGACGCTGCGCGGCCGAAGCCGAAGGAGGCAGCCCCGCCTGCTGGTGCAGAATGGCCATGCGGTGCACCGGCGGCAGCAATTCGACGAACCGACCCAGCGCCCCCTGGATCGGCCGACGGTAATGCGCATACTCCTCCGGCAGCACCGACATCAGCGCGGCATCCCCGATCAGCAGTTCCCAGCCGCCGGTCATAGAGCACCCGCATCGAGCCAAGAGAATTCGACATCGCCCATCGCAGCACCTTAACCACGGTTTCGGCGGGCATCAACCGGCGGCAGCGATCATTCTGCGAAGTTCGATTGGCGCTTGACTTTTGGGAACGGCTTTATTAAAAGCCAGTTTCCGTTCGCGGCTTACACAAAGCCGCAGCATCGATCCCCGATAGCTCAATCGGCAGAGCGGGTGGCTGTTAACCACTAGGCTGTAGGTTCAAGTCCTACTCGGGGAGCCAAACAAATCAAGGGGTTGGCCAAAGCGTGCCAATCCCTTTTTTTCTTGTGTGTGACTCCGTGTGTGATTTTTTTTGAAATCAATTTCGAACTTCCCCTACAGCCGGTGCCTTGTCCTGATACGACGAAACCCATTTTCGAATCGCGTTATCCGAAACGCCGTACTTTCTTCCAGTGCCCAAGCATCCAAGCTGCGCTATATCCGTTTTCAAAACCTCAAAAGAGGGGCGATCGACTTTCCGGTTCCAATATGCCGTTGGCATGTTAGTAAGTTCTGGTATAACCATTTTGCCTTGGCTCTGAAAAAGTCCCGTGTTTTCCAGCTTGGCCATTGCATCCCTTTCCGCCTCACCAACCGTATGCAAATATATCTCGGTCGTGCGGCGGTTCTGATGGCCTAAAATCCTCTGGATCAGACCGATGGGAGTCCCCAGGTCATCGAGCATCGACGCAGTAAGATGTCTCAGGGCATGGAACCTGAAGTATTTGACTTGGGCTTTCTTGCACAAAGATGCCATCAACAGCTTTCGTTCCTGATAGGGGCCTTTGACCCATTGTTTGCCTTTTCTGCTTCGGTACGTATGCCAATACACCCACGGCATGGACGCATCCTTTGCTTTGTGCCTCGCAGAAAGAATGTCAAAAAGCATCTGAGTCATAGGAACCTGTCTCGATTCACGATTGCCGCCTTTGCGTTTGCGCGTCCAAAGCCTCACCAATCTTCGGTCAAAATCGATATCATCCCAAGTCAAAGCATTGATCTCGTTAACGCGGGCGGCTGTTAATACAATGGTCCATAAGTATTGCTGTGCTTCAGGATTGCCACACGATATCACCTTTATGACATCTTCTTTTGGGGGTATGTATTTCCTCCGCCTTTCTACAGGGAAAAAATCGATGCCTTTGGTCGGGTTGGTCTCGATGAATCCTTTTTTTATGCCGTAGTTGAATAAGGCCCTCAGGTACTGTAACTCCTTATTTGCAACGTGAGCCGAAACTTTTCTTCTAGTCTTTAGATAACCTTCAATCCTCTGAGAGGAGATTTGTCCGCATGTTAAACTTTTCCACTGCTTGATCCACCTACGGCAATGGTACCGCACATCCTGGTAATGGGTCGCAGAGTTGTAGCTCTGGACGTGATCAAGCCGCAAATTCACCAGATCCAAAAAGCCCATGTCGGTCGGGGCACTCACCACCCCCATCGCCTCCAGGGTCTGAGGAATTGGGTTTTTTAACTCCTCCCTTCTTTTGGCCGCGGCTTGCTTTGCCTGCGTTTTGGTTTTGAACCAGCCCCCTGTCATCCTGATTCCCTTGTTGGTGAAATCGTACCGCCAGCCCTTGCCCTTTACCAAATAGCAACTCATAGAGATCCTCCTTATTAGGGAAA
>DDYQ01000042.1 GCA_002348005.1 Desulfobacteraceae bacterium UBA2230
CGCACCGGCGCCGGTCAGTTCGATACGGCCCTGAGCACCATCGCCACGTTGCGGCAGCCGGTGGATCGTTTTTTTGATGAGGTCATGGTGATGGTCGAAGATCCCGAGTTGCAGCGCAACCGACTGGCATTACTTGCCAGCATTGCGTCGCTGTTCACCAGGATAGCCGATTTTTCCAAAATCACCGCATGAAACATCGCAACCAGTGGGCCCTTCACCTATGCTGGTGCGGATGTCATGCGTTGACCGGAGCAATTCCATACGCATCATTGTATGAATCGAGAGGATGAAATGCCGTACGATCCCAGTAAAGATGAGGTTGTCAGGTCTTGGCGGTGTGAAGAAACGGGCCTGATTGTTTCCATCAATCGGTACAATGGCGGTGAAGCTAAGCTGCAGATCGGCCCGCGTATCCTAAAAAAACAGGACGGCAGCGATCGTGCGCCGGTCAAAGCCGGCCGATTAAGCATCGAAGATGTTATGTGGCTGTACGCCAATATCGATGAAATCAAGGAAGAGCTGAGCGCTATGGCAGGACCGGCTTGAGCCGGTACTTCTCCAATTGCGCTGGGTGAGATCGCATGCACAGCGCGGACACGATTGTACTGCCGGTATGCAACGCCCGGACCCCCAAACTGGGACCCACCGCCATCCTGGTGGCTGCCGAGGCGGACCTGCAGGCCCTGCAAAAACGGATGTCTCTTCCGGATAAGCGGCAGCTGTACATGAGCCGGGTGCTCTTCAATGCCGCAGATCCTCAGTCCCCGGCTTTAGTCGGCCCGATGATGGGGGCGCCTTATGCGACCATGCTGCTCGAGATCGTGCACGCCTGGGGAGTCCGTCGGGCGCTGTTTCTGGGCTGGTGCGGTTCAATTAACCCCAAGTTGAAAACGGGCGACCTGGTGCTGCCGGATGGCGCGCTTGTAGATGAAGGGACCTCTTTGCACTACGGGAAAACCAGTGGCGCACAGGTGAGGCCGGATAGAGGCCTGCAGATAGACCTTAATAATGCGCTTGCGCAGCGCCGGATCGATGTTCGCCCGGCACTCGTGTGGACCACCGATGCCGTCTTTCGGGAAACCCGAGCAAAAGTAGCGACATTTCAAGAGCGGGGGGCCCATGCCGTGGAAATGGAATTGTCCGCGCTTTTCTCGGTGGCCGAATTTCACGCCTTTGCTGTATCTGCACTGTTGGCAGTATCGGATGAGCTGCATACGTTTCATTGGCGCCCCGGATTCAAAGACGAACGCTTCAGCGGTGCCCGTGCCCTTGTGGCAGACTTTATAGCCGATCACCTGACCCAATCGGAAACATGGAAATCGATCACCTCCTAACCGTTCTGGAAGAGTATAATCGGGCTTATCGCGAGGGGAAGCCGCTCGTCAGCGATGCTGAATATGATCGACTTGTGGAACAGCTGCGCGCCATCGATCCGCAGCATCCATTTTTGCAGAGCGTCGAGCCTGAGAAATTCACCGGCCGGCGCGAAATACGGCATCCGACTCCCATGTTATCTCTCGAAAAAGCGTATACCGATCAGCAACTTTCGCGATTTCTCACCCGTATGGCCAAAGAGGCCGGCCAGTTGGGTATCACTGATCTGACCTATAAAGTCACACCTAAACTGGACGGGCTGGCCGCTCGCGACAGCGGCGGTATTTTTGCCAGCCGAGGCAACGGCATTACAGGTTTTGAGATCAGTGATGCTTTCGAAAAGGGCGTCCGCGCAGTCGGGGGGCGAGGCAAGGGCTTGGGCGAAATCGCGGCGGTCAAATCCTATTTCGATGAGCATCTGGTCGATAGGTTCGAGCACCCGAGGAATATGGTTGTGGGCATTGTGAGTTCCGATATATTGAACGAGCATGCCCGCCGGGCGCTGCAGGACGGCCAGATCCACTTTGTCCCCTACAGCTGCCTGCCTGCGTGGCAGGGGCCGGGCGATGACCTGCTGAGAGAGATTGATGCCATCGTGCAGGATCTGCATGCCAAAACCGACTACCCCGTGGACGGAGTAGTGATCGAGGTTATAAACGAAGATCTGCGCAATCGTCTGGGAGCTACCAATCATCACTACCGATGGCAGATTGCAGTAAAACGCAAGGGGGCGTCGGCTGAAACGATCGTGCAGGGCATTCAATGGCAGGTGGGACGTACCGGCAATGTGACCCCGGTCATGCGCGTTGCGCCGGTGAGCCTTTCGGGCGCCACCATCCGGAGGGTCACGGCACACCATGCAGGTATGGTGGATCGGCTGCGCATCGGGCCGGGGGCGCGGATCGAGATCATCCGAAGCGGTGAGGTGATTCCCAAATTAGAACGGGTCATCGAAGCCGTTAATGCCCCGATTTTGCCCGAGCGCTGTCCCTCCTGCGGCCAGGCGCTCGCCTGGCGTGGCGACTTCCTGCGCTGTGGCAATCCGCATTGCCCGGCGCAAACCGAACAGCGCCTGATGCATTGGTTTCGGACCATGGGCAATGCCGACTGGTTCGGTATCAAGACCATTCAAAAGCTGGTCTCCGGAGGATACGATACTTTAGAGAAGATCTTCGGCATGCGAGCAGAAGATTTCAGTGCCCTCGGGTTCGGACCGGTTCAATCGCACAATCTCTTCGAGGCGCTGCAGATCAGCCGCTCCAAACAGGTTGCGGATTGGCGTTTTTTGGCTGCGCTCGGAATCGAGGATCTAGGACTCGGCGACAGCCGGAGGCTGCTGCAGCATATTACGCTTGAGAGTCTGATCAGCATTCAGGCCGAAACCATCGCTGCCATCCACGGTTTCGGCAGTATTACGAGCCAAAGAATTGCGGATGGTATTGCTCAGCTGTCAGAAACGCTGCAGTTTTTATTGCGGTTGGGATTCAACATTGAAAGAACACCGCTGTCTTCCGACGAGATGCATTCACAGAGTCCGATTACCGGTCTGAACATCGTTTTCACCGGGAAGATGAATCAGGGCAGCCGCGAATCCATGCAGATCCAGGCACGCCGCCTGGGGGCCAAAGTTCAAACATCCGTCAACAGGGCTACCGATATGCTTGTCTGCGGCGAAAAAGTCGGCCAGGTTAAAATGGAAAATGCTGCGCGTTTGGGCGTCAAAGTAGTCTCGGAAGATGAGTACAACGCTTTGATCAATCCTATGGTCCAGGGGCGGATTAACACAGACACTGATCATCTATAAAAAGAGGCGCGCGGCAGCGGATCGCTGTTCGAGCATGCAATCAGGAAAGGCAGTCTGCCATGCAATCAAATGCCATT
>DDYQ01000048.1 GCA_002348005.1 Desulfobacteraceae bacterium UBA2230
GTGCGGGCCGATCCGAACACCGTCACTTTCTTGAGCGTGCGGTATGAGCTGAAAATTTTGGAAGTATAGCGCATCTCCTTCAAGGTCGTGCTCATGAGCTTCAGATCGGCCTTGCCGTCGTCTTCCCGACCCGCTTTCAGGGCGGACCGGATCATGTCGCGCACGATATGCGGCCGCCGCAGGTCGCCCGAAGTTTCAAGCAGTTGGGTAATGGCCTGGTCCAGGCGGGTGTTTTTTTCTTCCAAAGATGGGTTCATTATGCTCCCCGATACGTTCGGGTTAGGGCCGTAGGGCCATCGATCGAGGCGGCACAGGCTGTCAGGGTGAACATGTCCGCGCTTTCGCCTATGATAATGATCCTGCCGCGTTTTTCCAGGCGGGCGGTTCAGACGAACGGGGGCAGGATATGCCCAGGCGCGGCGGCGGCGGCCCTGCGATCTTTTTCGATCCACGGTTGACAACCATTGGGCAGCGCTAACTTTCAGAATTAATAAGCACCTGCGGGGTTGAACATCGAGGCGTGAACGCGCGGGAGGCATCCCCGCCGGGGACATGCGGACGGGCCGCGGCCGCACTCAGGACTGCCGGGCGTTGTTTGCGAAACGGGTGAATGAGAAGAGGGGCGGGCGGCTGAAGCGGCAGCGGCGTTTACGCATTGGACAAAGGAAGTTCGACATGGCTGCCAGGGAGTGGACCTACAACCCGGTAACCCCCGAGATCGTAGAAGAAATCCGTAGAATATGCGGCGCGGAAGCGGTGATCTACGGCGACGCCAGACGGCTCCAGAAATTTTCTCACGATGCGGTGGCGGAAAAACAGTACGCCCACGCGCCGGATGTCGTGGCGTCACCCTCGACGACCGGGCAGGTCGCCGCCATCATGCGTCTCGCCAACCGGATGCGCATCCCGGTGACACCGAGGGCGGCGGGCAGCGGATTGTCAGGCGGTTCGACGCCCATCTACGGCGGTGTCGTTCTCTGTGTCGATCGCATGAACAAAATTCTCGAGATCGACAGGGCCAACCTGATGGCCGTTGTCGAACCCGGTGTCGTCACCAATCACCTGGATGCCGCCTTGAAGCCATTCGGCCTTTTCTTCCCGGGATATCCGATGAGCGAGGAACAGTGTTTCATCGCCGGAAACGTGTCCGAAAACGCCGGGGGTGGGCGCGCCGTGAAGTACGGGGTCACGGGCCGGTACATTCATGGTCTGGAAATCGTGACCCCTGCCGGTGAGGTGTTTCAGGCGGGCGGCAAGCGCATCAAAGACGTCACCGGCTATGATCTGGTCCAGTTGATGATCGGCTCCGAGGGCACGCTGGGAATATTCACCAAAATTTTCATCCGACTGCTTCCGCGGCCCACCCACCGCAAGGCATTTCTGGTTCTGCTCGACGACCCGGCACGCGCCGTTGCGCTGATCTCCCGGGTGATGGCCGAGGGGGGGTTGATCCCTTCGGCGGTCGAGTTTATGGACGGCTTGTGTTTTTCCCTGGCGGCGCGGGACCTTAAATACGATTTCCCGTATGAGCAAACGCGGGCCGCCCTCTTGTTCGAGGTGGACGGCCGATACGCGGATGGGGTCGCACGGGAGGCCGAGGTCATCGAAACCCTGTGCCGGGCGGAACAGGTCGTGGGGCTCTATCCCGCCGACAGCGAATCGCAGATCGAAGCGTTCTGGAAGATCCGCAAACGGGTCATCTGGGTCCTCAGACGGCATTTCCCGCGGGAGTCCGTCGAGGACGTCGTGCTGCCGGTCGCTGCGATTGCCGCTTTCCTGCCTGAACTGGAGCGCCTCGAGTCGAAATACAAGGTGCGGATCCCGGTCTACGGCCATGCCGCCGATGGAAACTTACATGCCACCCCGGTGAAAAGTCCGCAGCAATCCGATGCCCAGTGGGAGGCGATGCTGCCGGAGCTGCTGGCCGACATCTATCGGGCCGTGGCCCGTCTGGGCGGAACCATCAGCGGGGAGCATGGCATCGGTCACAAACGCAGGGATTTTCTCGAGCTGGTCATGAGTCCGGTTCAGATCGACATGATGCGCAATATTAAGCGGGCCGTCGATCCGCACAACATACTCAACCCGGGCAAGATCTTCGCGGCATGAACGAGGGCCGCACTTCAGGAGTCTGCCGACCCTCAACAGTTTGTTTGAATCTTCGGCCTGTTTGGGGTATGGTCGGCGTGGGGTCCTACTGACGTGGCGTCACACCTACTCCTTCCGCAACTCCCCCATCATCCCAACACGAAATGGTGTGCCTTATGCCCATCGGGTCCATACACATTTCAGGGGAATCCATCCCCGAGGATGCTGCTGAATCACGGGAGCAGTTGATCCGGAAGCTGGCCGATGTCGAATCCCAGCTGACTGCCAGAGAACTGAACATTCGGGAATTGTCCCGCAAGCTGGCCCTCCTGGAATCCGAAAAGCTGTTGGCGGACGGGCCGCGCCCCGGCAGCGAATCCGCAAGTGTCATCGATGGAATTCATCGCATTTTCCAGGAGACCCTCTCCTGCCGGACGGAAGCGCAGGTGGGCCGTTTGTGTCTGGCCGTGGCCGAGTCGCTCACATCCAGCCGGTTCGGCTTCATCGCCGAGATCACCCCGGAGGGGCGCATCGACAGCATCGCCGTCAGCGATTCCGGCTATGCGGCGCTCTGCAACATGCCGGGTCCGGTCGGCCCCGCCGGAGTTGCCGTTCACGGTCTTTACGGCCGGGTGCTGCGTCACGGCAAAGGCTTTTACACCAACGATCCTGCCGATCACCCGGACCACAACGGCCTGCCCGAAGGGCACCCACCGCTGGCGGCGTTCCTGGGAGTGCCGCTGATCCAGGCGGGCAGTACCATCGGAATACTGGCGGTGGCCAACCGTCCGGGCGGGTATCGGGACGCGGATCTTGCCGCTCTGGAGATGCTGGCCCCCGCCGTCGTTCAGGCGCTGCGGGGCAAGCGGGCCGAAACGATGCTGCATGAGCGGGAGTCTTTCTATCGCCAGACGCTTGAATCCATTCCGGGGATGGTCTTTACCACCCTGGCGGACGGCTACTGCGATTACGTGAGCCGGCAATGGATGGACTACACCGGAGTGTCCCTGAGCGAGCATCTCGGATGCGGCTGGAGGGATTTTCTGCATCCCGACGACCGGCCGCGCGTGCTCGAGGCACGGCAAAGCGCCGTCGACGGCAAGGCGGCTTACGACCTGGAGTACCGCATTCGACGTCACGATGGGATCTACGAGTGGTTCAGGGTGGTCGGCAGGCCCATATTGAACGAGCAGGGAGAAGTCGCTCGATGGTTCGGCGTCACGATGAATATCGAATCCAGGATCCAGTCCCGCAAAGCGCTGAGCCAGAGCAGGGAACTGTTTCGCGCGATATTCGAGCAGGCGGGCATTGGAATCGCGCGCCTGGATCTGAACACCAGGTTCCTGGAGGCCAATTCGCTGCAGAAAGAAATACTCGGCTACGGCGAGGAGGAGATACGCAGCCTGTATGCGTTGGAGCTGACCCACCCGGATGACCTGGCCGGGTACATCCAGAGGATCGAGCAACTCCTTGCCGGCCGGATGAAGCATTTTACGATCGATAAGCGGGAGCGCAAAAACGACGGCAGCTATACCTGGGTCAGGGTGACGGTCTCGCTCGTTCATAACCTGGCCGGGCAGCCCCGGAGCTTTATTTCGGTCGTTCAGGACATCGCCGAGCAGAAAAAAGCCCATGATGAACTGATCCGCAGCTGGGAAATGCTGCAAGGCATCTTCGACAACATACCGGTCATGCTCATCATGTGGGAGCCCCGGCTTTGGCGCTTCACGCTCAACCGGCATGCCGAAGCCGTGCTGGGCTGGACCGCCGAGGATGCCAATGAGGGCGACTTCATGCGCAAGGCGTACCCGGATGACGCCTACCGGGCTAAGGTGATCGATTTTATGCAATCCCTCGTACCCGGCTGGCGCGAATGGAGCGTGGTCACCAAAGACGGCGGCAGCGTGCCCGGCGACTGGGCCAACATCCGGCTTTCCGACAACACCCGAATCGCAATCGGTGTTGACCTGCGCGAACGCAAGCAGGCGGCCCAGGCGCTATTGAAATTGAACGAAACCCTCGAGCAGCAGGTTACAGAGCGCACCGCGCTGGCCGAGTCCCGGTCCAGGCAGCTTCAGGCGCTGGCCGTGGAGCTGATCGAAGCGGAGGAGCGCGAGAGGCAGCGCATAGCGGGACTTCTGCACGAGGACCTGCAGCAACTTCTCGCAAGCGCCAGGTTCACCCTCCAGTCGACCTGCCACTCCGCCCCTGAACTGGAGGAGGTCCAGCGGCTGCTGGAGCTGTCGATCAAGAAATCAAGGCATCTGTCCCACGAGCTGAGCCCGGCGGTGCTGCACCAGAATGACCTGACGGCCGCACTCGAGTGGCTCGTCCTGCAAATGCGCGAACAGTTCGGACTGCACGTCGAGCTGGACACATCAGCCGCCCGGCAGGTTAATTGTGCGACGCTAAAGGTGTTTCTGTTCCGGGCGGTGCAGGAGCTGTTGTTCAACATCGTCAAGCACGCCGGGGTCGCTGCCGCACAGGTCGCGCT
This sequence comes from Desulfobacteraceae bacterium UBA2230, assembly GCA_002348005.1. Next base: position 4,583 of record DDYQ01000048.1, read on the forward strand.
GGTTGGATCGGAGGACGCGTTCGTCATCACGGTCAGCGACTCCGGCAAGGGGTTCGACCCTTCGATCATCGGCTATGTGACCCAAAAATCGGGCCTGGGGCTGCTGAGCCTGCGCGAGCGCGCCAGCTACGTCGGCGGCGAGCTGGTGATCGAAAGCGCTCCTGGAAAGGGCAGCCGGTTGGCCTTGACCGTGCCGACCGGCGGCGCGGTTGAACCCGGCCGCCCCGTCATGCCGGCCCGGGACAAACCACCCGTGCCCGCGGGCAGGCTTCCGGCGGCCGGGGGCGCGGAGATCCAGGTTCTGTTTGCCGACGACCACAAGGTGATGCGCCAGGGACTGATTCGACTGATTACCGGAAAGCCCAACATTTCGGTAGTGGGTGAGGCCGCCAACGGGCGGGAGGCCATCGAAATGGCCCGGCAGCTGCGTCCCGACGTGGTGGTAATGGATGTCTCCATGCCGGAGTTGGACGGCATCGAAGCGACCCGCCGGATAAAGACCGAGTCACCCGGGGTGCGGGTGATCGGGCTTTCCATGTTTGAAGACGAGCACACCTCGAAGGCCATGCGGGATGCCGGCGCCGAGGCGTTCGTGAGCAAGGCGGCGTCTTCATCCGAACTGCTCAAGGCGATATATGGCATGGAAAAAGCCGATCGGGGTGAATAAGCGTCGATCCAAGCGAGGCGGTGAGGCGGGCCGGGCGGTCGGTTAACCGGGCCCTCTGCGCTGGGAACCGGTAGTGACCCTGGGTCGGCCGCCGTACCCGCATCGAGCAGTGCCGCCAATCAAAATCACAGCTCTGCTTGCGACAAGGTGATCACATGAGCGTCATCATTGAAATCTCGATTTTTCCGATGGACAAGGGCGAAAGCGTCAGCCCGTATGTCGCCCGGGCCGTAAAAATCGTTCAGGACAGCGGGTTGCCGTATCAGCTGAACCCCATGGGGACCTGCGTGGAAGGTGAGTGGGGCGAGGTCATCGCCCTGGTGGACCGCTGCTTTCAGGAGATCCAGAAGGACAGCGGCCGGATCCACCTGAGCCTGAAGGCGGACTACCGAAAAGGATCCTCCGATCGCCTGAAGCGCAAGGTGACATCGGTCATTGAAAAATTATAATGTTCGATGCGGTTCGTCATGATCAACCTCCGGGGATCAGCGCCTTCTGAGTTTCGCCCGGAATGCGCCATGCGGGAGGCCTGCGCCCCCGCACGCCGCGCTTTATTATGCCCGGGAAAAATAAAACAGCACCATGCCGCCGGCGATAAGCCCCATGCCGCCGAGGTGATAGGTGTGGATGGACTCGCCCAGCAGCCAGACCGAGAGCAGCGATGCGAAGACCGGGATCAGGTTGATGAAGAGGCCGGCATGGTTGGGTCCCACCAGGTCCACCCCTTTGTTCCAGCAGAAATAAGCCACGATGGAAGGGAAGATGGCGACGTACAGGATGCTGAGGGCGATGTCCCGGTTGATTGCAAAGGCGCCGGTGGTCGCGAGCTCCGCCAGGTAGACCGGTAAAAGCGCCGCCGCTCCCAGACAGAACGTCGCCGACAGAAAGCTCAGGGGGTGGACAGCCGGGCGCCGGCGCAGCAGCGCCGAGTACAGTCCGTACAGCAGGACGGCCACGATCATGAGCAGGTCGCCTCTTACAAAGGACATGGCCAGCAGAGTTCTCAGATCCCCCAACAGCACGATCAGGCCCACGCCGACGATGCACAGCAGGACGCCGGCGATCTGGCGGGGCAGAACCTTTTGACGGTAGAGGAGCAGGCTGAACAATACGATGACGGCCGGCATGGCGGACTGGATCAAGGCGGCGTTGATGGCGCTGGTGGTGTGCACCGCCGTGTAAAGCAAGGCATTGAAGCCCGCGATGCCCAGAACGGACAGGAGCAACAGCATCTTCCAGTGCCGTGCGATTGCGCCCCGGTCGCGAACGAGCTGCCGCAGGGTGAAGGGCAGTACCAGCGCAAAGGCCAGAATCCAGCGCCAGAACGCAAACGCCACCGGCGGGATGAGGTCCGCCACCCCCTGGGCCAGCACCACGTTGCCCGCCCAGCACAGGGCCGCCAGACTGAGAAGCAGATAGGGGCCTGCTTTGCGGACCAAACCCCTGGGCGGGCGGGTGATTGCTTTTTCCTTTGGCCTCATATGGGTTCCTTCGATATCACACCGATGCGCTTTCCGGCAATCCCATGTGAATACCTCGAACAGGAGGATGCAAATGGATGAAGAAAAACGGTTTCTTAAATTTCTTACCCGGGAGATCGCTGAATTTGCGGTGATGAAAATCGTACCCCTGATCCGGGAAATGAAGTCAAGCCTTAACCGTCAAGTGTGCCACATCATCGTGCTGGTGCCCGCGAAGAAAGAGACGCACACCGATCTTTGCGGGTACCCTTATTACGAAATCGAACCTCGAGTTCTGTTTGAGTACAGTCTGGGGGACCCGGAAACGTGGCCCAGGAAATTCAACGAGATCGCCTTCAGCAAGGCCCTGCAGCTCTGGCAGGGACGCAATGACGATCGGACGGACTGCATGCCCCATCTGCTCTTTCCCGGTGACACGCCGTTCTGGGGAGGCGTCAGAAGGTATGGCTTCGTGGTCGCCTGTTCCGGTTTCCAGCCCCGCTACGACCAGATGTTTGCGGGCCTCATCGCCGAGATATGCGCGGCCATGGCGTATGACGCCTGGATGACCAGTCCGGAAAGAACCGACATTATCGAACACTTCAAGAGCTCATTACTATCGTGATCGTTGTCCCGGAGAGGGAGGCTGCTGCGAAAATCAAGGGTTACGATCATGTCATTGCGCTGGTTGGCCCGGTGCCTGAAACGGCAGTTGATCCCCCTGCGGAAAGCGGTGTGCGGGTGAGCGGAATTTTGATGCCCGATCACGGAAATCCTGGGGGCGGTGCGGATGCACTCTTGATCGAGTGAAAAGATATTTACGGCGTCCGGGGCGAAGGGGAAATGATCTGGAGGGAGAAATTCTACCGGGTTGACAGTTCCCGGGGGCTGGTGTTAGGCAATAGATAAACCCAACTGGGCCTTCTCACACCACGGAGCAGGCAGGTGGACACACCGCAAGCATTGTATTGGTGGGGTATCGTCGGGTTCGCTCTGGCTGTGGCGGCCATTATCGGCCTGCTGGCTTTCATCGTCCTGATGCGAAAGCGGGCGCAACGTTCACTTGAAGAGAGTGAAGCATTATTCCGCTCCGATTTGGGAAACATCGGAGTCGCCATCACCTCGGCAGACAAGAAGTGGAGACGCACCAACGAACGGCTGCGCCGCATGCTGGGCTACAGCGGTGCGGAGCTGGGCGAAAAAACCTGGTTCGAAATCACCCATCCGGAAGACGTGTCGGTCGAACTGGCCTGTTTCGATCGAATGCTGGCCGGCGAGATCGACACGTATGAGATGGACAAACGGTTTCTCCGCAAAGACGGAAACGTCGTTTTTACGCACCTCAACGCCTCCTGCGTCCGCGACCCCGACGGGTCGGTCCAGTTTGTCACGCTTTCGCTTCTGGATATCACGGACCGCAAGCGCGCCGACGAGGAAAAGGAAAGGATGAACACCCAGTCGCTTCAGTCTCAGAAGATGGAGGCGGTGGGTCATCTGGCCGGCGGCATCGCCCATGAC
>DDYQ01000142.1 GCA_002348005.1 Desulfobacteraceae bacterium UBA2230
GCCGACGATTCATACCGGATATAACATCACACAATCCCGCCATGCGGAGCGCGGCTGAGCGTATGGCAATCAATACCCCTGTCCAGGGAACGGCCGCTGATCTTATCAAGAAAGCTATGCTGAATATTCATGCGGCTCTTTTTGAGTCGAGATTAAAAACACGCATGATTTTACAGGTTCATGACGAGCTTGTCTTTGAGGCGCCTCGGGAAGAATGTAGTGAAGCGCAGAACCTTATACGGCTCCATATGGAGCATGCACTGCAGTTGAAAGTGCCGATAAAAGTCGATATTAAATGCGGTAGCAACTGGGCTGAATGTTGATGGGCGGGAATGTCTCAGGATTCTGAGGTTATGTTTGATATATCACAGGAGTACAAAAAACGGCGCGCATGATTATTGGTTTGACAGGTTCTTATGGAAGCGGTAAAACTACCGTTACCGATATGTTTCGTACAATGGGCGAGCGAATTATAGATGCCGACCGGATCGCCCATGAAGTTGTCGAACCTTCATTACCGGCATATCATGATATTGTTAACGAATTCGGCAAGGATATACTCCGCGATGATGGGTCTATAGACAGGAAAAAACTGCGGACAATTATTTTTAATGACCCGGCAAAACGCGAACGCCTGAATGCCATTACACATCCCCGAATTCGGGACGTTGAACAGAGTCTGCTCGAGCAGTGGAAAAATGAACCATTGGTCATATTCAATGTTCCCTTATTGTTCGAGAACAACCTCGAGCGTCTCGTGGACACTGTCATTGTCGTTTGGCTCTCTGATGATATCAGATTCAAAAGAGTACAACAGCGCGATTCTGTCGACCGGGAGATGATGGAACGCATACTGGCAAGCCAGTTGTCACAGGATGAAAAATGTAAACGGGCGGATTTTATCATTGATAACAGCGGGACTCTCACTGAAACGTTTAAGCAGGTGCAGGATATAGTAAAAAAAATATATGCCGAACATTCATCAGGAAAAGGATGACAGGATTTTCCCGGGAGTGTCGGCTCTTTTACATACAGTATTTTTATCAGATGATGAGGTAGAAAGGTATGCCAAAGAAAAAAACAAATAATAACCATGAAACAGCCCCCCAGCAGGTAAAAGAGGATTCTGGCGCTAATTCGGCGCAGAATAATGAGACCATCAACGGGGAAGTCGTTTCGGAAGGTAAGATCAAGCTCGATATCGATGAACTGAAGAAGATGACGATTGCGCGACTTCAAAAATTGGCGCGTGATCTAAATATCGACGCCTATTATAATCTCAGGAAACAAGACCTCATATTCCAGATTATTAAAGCCCGGGCAGAAAAAGAAGGTTATATGTTCGGGCATGGGGTACTGGAAATTTTACCCGACGGTTTCGGTTTTATGAGATCACCCGATTATAATTATCTTCCCGGGCCGGATGATATTTATGTCTCACCGTCGCAAATCCGACGATTCAACTTACGAACCGGCGACACCGTTTCCGGTATCATTCGTCCACCGAAAGATAACGAGCGATATTTTGCGTTGCTCAAAGTCGAAGCAGTCAATAACGAAAATCCTGATGTGGCAAAGCATATTACGATTTTTGATAATCTTACACCGTTGTATCCGATGCAGCGAATTCGTCTCGAGACTATGAGCAACAAAATGACACAGCGGGTGATGGACCTGTTGACACCTAGCGGGAAAGGACAGCGTGGCTTGATCGTTGCCGCACCACGAACCGGTAAGACCATTATCCTTCAGGACATCGCAAATGCCATCACGGAAAACCACCCGGAAATCTACTTGATCGTCTTATTGATCGATGAGCGTCCCGAGGAAGTCACCGATATGGAACGTTCTGTAAAGGGAGAAGTTATCTCATCGACATTTGATGAGCCTGCGGATCGGCATGTCCAGGTCGCAGAAATGGTGCTTGAAAAAGCCAAACGTTTGGTAGAATACAAGCGGGACGTTGTTATCTTACTCGACAGTATAACCAGGCTCGCGCGGGCTTACAACACCATCACACCGTCATCCGGACGGGTTCTTTCGGGAGGTGTCGAGGCAACAGCGCTCCAACGCCCCAAACGCTTTTTTGGAGCTGCGCGAAATATCGAGGAAGGTGGAAGTCTTACGATTATGGCAACCGCCCTTATCGAGACCGGTAGTCGAATGGATGAAGTAATCTTCGAGGAATTCAAGGGAACCGGCAATTCGGAAATCTACCTCGACCGCAAACTGGCCGACCGCCGCATCTTCCCCGCCATCGACATCAACCGCACCTCCACCCGCAAGGAAGAGCTGCTGATGAGCGAGGACGAGCTCAATAAGGTCTGGATACTGCGCAAGGTCCTGGCCCCGCTCTCCCCCGTCGACGCGATGGAGCTGCTGCTGACCAAGCTGGGCGCCACCAAGTCGAACAAGGACTTCCTCAAGTCCATGGAGATGGGCGGAGGCCGGTGAGCGTCAGGCGCGGGATATTGCCGGCCGCGGCCGCCGGGCTGCTCGCCACCGTGGTCATCGCGGTGGCGAGCGTTCCCAGGCATGACCCGCCCGATTACGCCCGTTTTTCCGTTCTCACGCCGGCCGGCCCCGACGCGCCGGACCCGGAGGCTTTCAAAACGCTGGAGCGCGTTGTCCACGCGCGCCACCGCATAGGCCCCTCGGACACGATAAAAGGGATAGCCCTGCGGTACGGCACCGACGTCAAGGCGCTGCAGAGCACCAATCATAACGAATTCGTCTTCATGCGCCGCGGCGGCTATATCCGCGTGCATAACGGCAACGGCTACCTGCACGAGGTCGCCCAGGACGGCGAGACGCTTAACGGTATCACCGCCCGCTATCGCAGGCCGGATTCCGTCCTTAAAGAATTCCGCGCCGACGTGGTCAGGGCCAACCGGCTGCCGCCTTCGTCGCTGGTTTCCAATTACACTTTCGGGAAAGGCGACCGGTTGCTGCTGCCCGGGGTCTACCTGGACCTGGATACCTACCGCATACCGCTGCCCTACCTGTCCCGCATCAGCTCCCGCTATGGGAACCGCTTCCACCCTATCCACAAGAAAACGATGTTCCACAGCGGCATAGACATCCCCATGAAGGTGGGGACTCCCGTTTTCCCGTCCCGTTCCGGGACAGTCGTTTTCGCCGGCTGGCTGGGCGGCTACGGCTACGTGGTGGACGTGAAGCATTCCGACGGTTACACCACCCGCTACGGCCACCTCTCCAGGATCACTGTAAAAGAAGGGGAGATCGTCCAGAAAGGGCGCAGCATGCTGGGCAAAGTCGGTTCCACCGGCACTTCTACGGGCCCCCATCTGCATTTCGAGATACTCACCAATACCGGCCGCTCCGTGAACCCCACCGCAAAATTCGGTAAAAAATAGGGCGGGGCCCCGTTAAATTTGCTAAAATATACGCATATACCCGTTATTTAAATTAGGACGGAACAATGAAAACCGACATACACCCCAAGTACTCCCTCTGCGAAGTCAGCTGCGCCTGCGGCAACGCCTTCACGACCAGGTCCACCCGGGCCCCCATCAAGGTGGAGATCTGCTACGCCTGCCACCCCTTCTACACCGGCAAGCATAAGTTCCTCGACACCGCCGGCCGCGTCGAGAAGTTCCAGAAGAAATTCGCCGCCACGGGCGGCAAGACCCTGGAGCGCAAGCCCAAGAAGGTCGTGGCCGCCAAGACCGCGATGGCGCCCAAGCACCGCGGCAAGAAAGTCCTTTCCTCCGCCCCCAAGAAGGCCGCCGACGCCAAGACGGCCAAGCCCGCCAAGGCGGAGAAGAAGCCCGCGGAAGGCAAATAGCTCCGCGAGAGACAGGCAGGGCGCGCCCTCACGGGCCGCCCTGCCTGTCTATTATAGGGGGAGAATCCCAGGCCTGATATGAGCCCGGAACAAGCCGCGGACATCGGTAAAATACGCGAAGAGCTGGCCGAGACCGAAAGGCGGCTGGCCGAGCCCGGCCTCGCCCCGTCCGAGATAGAATCCCTTTCCCGCAAGCACGCCTCCCTCAAGTCGATAACAGCCCTTTCCGATTCGCTGGCCGCCCTCGAAAAAGAGGCCGCCGGCCTGCGCGCGCTGGTCTCGGGCAACGACCCCGAGATGGCGGAGATGGCAGCGGCGGAACTTCCCCAGGTAGAAGCCCGGCTGGCCGAAACGGCGCAGGCCCTGAAGCTGGCCCTGCTGCCGCCCGACCCGCTCGACGCCAAGGACGTTTTCCTCGAGGTGCGCGCCGGCGTGGGCGGCGACGAGTCCGCCCTTTTCGCGGCCGACATCTTCCGCATGTACCTGAAGTTCGTCCAGTCGATGGGCTGGACCGCCGAAGTGCACGAACTGAATTCGACCGGCCTCAAGGGCCTTAAGAGCGGCGTCATGAACGTGAAGGGCCGCGACGTCTATTCCTGGCTGAAGTACGAAGGCGGCGTGCACCGCGTGCAGCGCGTGCCGCAGACCGAGGCCTCGGGCCGCATCCACACCTCCGCCGCCACCGTGGCGGTGCTGCCGGAGGTGGAGGAGGTCGACGTCGACATCAACGAATCCGATCTGCGCATCGACGTGTTCCGGGCCTCCGGCGCCGGCGGCCAGCATGTCAACAAGACCGAGAGCGCGGTGCGGATCACCCACCTGCCGACCGGCATCGTCGTCGCCGTGCAGGACGAGCGCTCGCAGCACAAGA
>DDYQ01000090.1 GCA_002348005.1 Desulfobacteraceae bacterium UBA2230
CCCGCCGCCAGATCATGGGCCAGCAGGAAGACAACATCTTCGAGGCCTGCATGGACCGTTTCGCGAGTTTGTTGATCGCCGAGGCCTTGAGCATCACCGGCGGCAACCGGTCGCGGGCCGCCAAGCTGTTGGGCCTGTCCCGGCCGACCCTGCACTCCAAGATCGAAAAGTTCAGCCTGGAGCTCGAGACCCTGGTCAAGAAAGCCGATTGAACCCACCGCGTTACGGTCCGCGGAGCACATTCCGCTGGCGGAAGGCACCAAAACGGCAGCGGCCGTCCCTGTAGGGGCGGCCGTTTGCTTCCCCGACATCACCGGCCATCTTTTACAGGCTGTAAAGAAGATCGACAAGCCCCCTGCGCGGCATTTTTCACCCCGCATTCCAATTGCCCGAATAATTAACAAATCTGCTGTGCGGTGCGATGGCATGTCCCTTGCTCTGAACGGCTGTAGAAGATTAGGCGCGCAACTTCCCTGCCGGGCGAGCCGTCGGCTTCAGGGCCGCGGCTGCCAGGCCTGGAGACCACCGGACCGCCGCCGGCGGCCCTATGATGAAAGGAGCATTTATGTCTTTTATTCAATCCATAATGGCGGCCGTCGATTTGTCCAAGTACTCCCCGGCCACCGTCCGGTATGCTTCTCAAATGGCCCGGGCGCTGGATACCGAACTGCTTTTCGTCAACGTGATCAACCAGCGCGACATCGACACGATCCAGCGCATCATGGCATCCTACGAAACGTTCAAGATGGATGAATTCATGNNAGCAGCGCATGCGTGGCCGGCATGAGGAGATAGAGGAACTGATCAAAAGCTGCGATGCCGGGGGACCCAAAGTCCGCAAGATCGTGCGCGTCGGGATACCCTATCAGCAACTGCTCGCGGTGATCGACGAAGAAAAACCCGATCTGCTGATCATGGCCACCAAAGGCCGCAGCGACATCATCGATGTGGTGATGGGTTCCTGCGCCCGGATCATGCACCGGCGCTCCCCCATTCCCGTACTCAGTATTCGCGGCGCCGTGTAGGGGTGGAGTTTCCGATCAACGGTTAAATGACTACAGGAGAAGAGAATATGCTGGTCAAATATTGGATGAGCCGTGATCCCGTTGTCGTGGACGCCGAAGAATCGATGCGCCAGGCGACCGATCTGATGAAGAACCACAATATCCGCATGCTTCCGGTGATGCGGAAGAACAAGATCGTGGGAGTGATCACCGACCGGGACCTCAAGCGCGCCTCGGCTTCGGATGCCACCACGTTGGAGATTCACGAACTGCTCTACCTGCTGTCGAAAATCAAGGTCGCCGACATCATGAGCAAACCGGCCGTCTGCGTGCAGCTCGACCAGACCATCGAGGAGACGGCGGAGATTCTGATGCGCAGGAAGATTTCCGGGGCGCCGGTAGTCGCTGACAACGGTGAACTGCGGGGCCTGATCACCCAACACGATCTCTTCCGCGCCCTGATTTCGCTGACCGGCGTGCAGGGCCGCGGCCTGCACATCGCCTTGATTCTGGAAGACCGCCCCGGGTCGATCATGGAAATCGCCAACCTGATCCGGGAATTGGGCGGCCGCACGGTCAGCATCCTGACATCGTTCAACCGCTGCCAGGAGGGCTACCGACGCGTCTATTTCCGGATTTACCGGATGGAGCGCGAAAAAGTGGACCGGCTGCTGGCCCAGATCCGCGACCGGGCCCAACTGCTCTATCTTGTCGATCACCGTGAAAACCGGCGTGAAATATATATGGAGTAAGACCGCCCCCCCGCTCATCCCTCCATGCCCCCACCAGGTCCGCCGGTCCTGGTGGGGGGCCCGCTTTTGGAACCCGAACCCCGCCGAACCCGAACCCAGGCGTTGCACGCCCAGCGCATTTTGCGTAATATGGCCGCGTTCATCGCATCGCGGCAATCGAAACATTCCGGAGGGCGCCATGGAAAACCCGATCACGTTCACGGCCGGCGACATCCGCCTGGAAGGCATGCTGTTTGAGGGTTCGGGCGAAAACGCCGCCGTCATCGCGCACCCCCACCCGCAGATGGGGGGCGATATGGAGAGCGGTGTGGTGAAGCTGGCGGCCGAGGTCTACCGGCAGTCGGAGTGGACCACGCTGCGCTTCAATTTCCGGGGCGCCGGACGAAGCGAAGGATGCTACGATCACGGCGAGGGCGAGCAGCTCGACCTGCAGGCCGCCATCGACCACCTGCGCAGCCGCGGGGGCCGCCGCATCGATGTGGTCGGCTACTCCTTCGGCGCCTGGATCATCTCCCGCTGGGCCCTGCGCCATCCCCGGCACGGCCACACCATTGTCCTGATCTCCCCGCCGGTCGATTTTCTCGACTTCGAGGCCCGCGCCATACCGGGGCTGCAGGAGGTGATCGCCGGCGGGCGCGACGATTTTGCGCAGCGTCCGAACCTCGAACGCCACCTGGGCGCCTGGGGATCCCAGGCCTCTTTGAAGATCATTCCCGGTGCCGACCATTTTTTCGCCCGGCACGGCAAGGCCTTGCGCGACGCCCTGATCGAGGCCGTCCGCCGGCGCTGATGTGTCCGGCGGGGGCGAACGAACCGTTCAGGACGCCAGCCCCGAGCGCGTCTTCCTGAAACCGATCAGTCCATACAACTGCGACAGCAGCATGCCGGCCAGCATCAGGCCGCAACCGGTCAGCGCCCGCGAGGTGAACTGTTCGTTCAGTATCCACCAGCCGCCCAGGGCGGCGAAAACGGCCTCCAGGCTCAGGATAATGGCTGCATGCGCTGGACGGGCTCGGCGCTGGGCGACGACCTGCAGGGTGTAGGCGACACCCACGGACATGATGCCCCCGTACAAAATCGGAAGCGCGGCGCCTGCGATGCCGGCCCATTGGATCGTCTCGAAGCGCAGGGCCGCCGCCGCGCTCAAAACGGCGCACAGCGTGAATTGGATCATCGCCAGCATCAGGGGGTCGGTGCGCGGCGCGACCCGCGCGATAATGTGCACGTGCAGCGCCCAGACCACCGCACCGCACAACACCAGAAAATCGCCCCGGCCGATCCCGAAATTTTCGGTCACGCTGAGCAGATAGAGGCCCGCCGCCGCCAGCAGAGCCCCCAGCCAGGCGCCTGCCGTGGAGGGCTGGCGCCCCAGCAGGCCCATGATCGGCACGATCACGACATAAAGCCCGGTGATGAATCCGGCATTTCCGGCGCTGGTATGGACCAGGCCGGTTTGCTGGAAGGAGATCCCCGCGAAAAGGGCCACCCCGGCCAGACCGCCCCCCCAGGTATACATCCTGAGACCGGCCGGAGCGTCGGCCGGCCTAAAAAGCCGCCGCCGCACCGAAACCATTGCCACCGGCAGCAGCATGGCGGCGCCCAGGGCAAAACGCACGGCGCTGTAAGTGAAGGGGCCGATATGCTCCATGCCCATGCGCTGGGCCGTAAAGGCGAAACCCCAGATCACCGCCGTGATGATCAGCATCAAGTCCGATTTGAGAGTCGATGACATCGTTATCCACTTCACCGTCGTTCAGGGACGATCACTTCGCCGCGCCCCTCGGCGCGCAGCTTTCATACCCCAGGGGGTGCGGGATGTAAATGGTGCATCGGATGATGGGTCNNGGTCCCTGAACGGGGCTGAGCCTGCCGGCAGAAGCGGCGCCGTGCGCAACGCTGCGCCGCTCAGCGTTCGACACCTGCAGCATCTGCGGGCGCTCGGAAGGTGTAGTTGCCGGCCAGGAACTGCTCCGCATACCACTGGGTCTGCCGGTCGGCCGAAAGCACCATGTCGAGGAGACGCACCGACCCGAGCAGGCGCCCCAGCATATCCAGCTTCGCCGCCGTGCGCTGCTGATCGTATTTTTTCAAGCTGCCGCGCACCATGTCGGCCTTGAGTTCGACCTTGAACTCCAGCGCTTTGAGGATCGCCGCCACCAGTGCCGCCCGGCGGCTGCGGCGGCCGATGTCCGCGGCCCCGCCTTTGAAATCGAAGGTGATGTAGTTGTCATTGACCAGCGGGCCGCAAAAGCTGTCGATCGTGGTGAAGTGATAGCCCATGCGCGAATTGAAATTGAGATAGTGATCGGAGATGACGGCGTAGCTCGGTCCGCCCATCCGCCCCTCGGTCATGGGATCGCGGATGATCGACTGGGCCAGGATGGAGGCGAATCCGCCCCACTCGATGCCCACATTGTTGGACCAGTCCACATCCTTGTGGGCCATGCCCGCCAGGAGGGCATTGAGGGGGATCGAGGCGACATCTTCGCGCCGGGCGCTCTGCTCCGGCCGTTCCGGCCGCAGGCCGCCGCCCAGATCGATCAGCAGAAGATTCAGCGGCAGCTGGATGCGCAGGGGCACGGCCATTTTGCGGTCGGCCCCGATGTCGCTGATGCGGAACATCGCCTGCATGGCCTTCTCATGGGCGAAGCGAATGATGTCGTGGAGGGTCTGGCATCCTGCCGGCTTGAAATTGTCCTTTTTGGGATCGGTCAGATTCAAAGGGGCGATGCGCTGCAGGGCGTGCTGCACGGCTTTGTAGATCGGACTGTTTTTCATCGGATTGATGAACCGCTTCTGCTGAAGCAACCCTTCGATGCGGCCCAGATAGACGCAGCCGTGCGTGGCGTCCAGGGTGATCTCCGCGCCGTGGGCGATCTTCGAGGTTGCGCTGTTGGTGCCCACCAGCGTCGGCAGCCGGAATTCACGCGCCACCGACGCCATGTGGCCGGTCACGCTGCCCACATCGGTGATCAGGGCCTGAATGCGGCCCATGAGCGGCACGTAGCGCGGCGAGGTCTCGCGCACGACGACAATGGCGCCCTCGGGGACATGATGCAGCATGTGATCCGTGCGCAGCACAAATGCCAGCCCGCTGGCCGTCCCTTCGCACGCCGGCACGCCCCCCTGCAACACCACCTGCTCGCCGGGCAAAGGGTGCAGCGGTCCGGTTTCCGGCGCCGCGCCCGATGCCTCGATCGACGCAGGGTTGCGTTTCAAGGGACGGGCCTGCAGGATATAAAGGCAGTTTTGGTCATCGATGGCCCATTCGACGTCCAGGGGTGTGCCGTAATGCTCCTCCAGGCGGCGGCCGTAGTCCAGCAGGCGCCCGATCTGGTCAGCCCGCAGACAGGGTTGGCTGCTCAGCGCCGCGGGCACGTCGATCTCCACGACCCCGCCCGCGGCGCCGGCGCGCAGCTGGGTGGTCTGGGTGACCACTTCCCGGCTCAGCATTTTCCCGCTGTGCTTGTCCAGGACAAAGAAGTCGGCCGCGGTGGAGCCTTCGACGGCGTGCGCCGCCAGGCCCCACACGGCGCTGATCAGCATCACGGCCCGCCGGTGGTCGTTGGGGTCGACGGTGTACAGCACGCCGCTGACCGCCGCGTCGATCATGGCGATGCAGGCCACACTCATGACCACGTCCTGATCCGCGTAGCCTTTGCGGCGCCGGTAGAAAATGGCGCGCGGGCTGAACATGCTGGACACCACTTCCTTGTACGCCGGGATCAGACCGCTTTCGCGCACATTGAGCACCGTGGTGTGCTGGCCGGCGAAACTGGCTTCCCCATCCTCGCTGGTGGCGCTGCTGCGCACCGCCAGGCGCAGATCGGCGCCGAACGTGCCGTAAAGTTCGCGGGCGCCGCCGGTCAGTTCCGCGGCCAGTTCGGCGGGCAGTTCGGCGTTGAGAATGCGCTGCCGGATGCGTTCGCTGACCCGCATCAGTTGTTCCGTGTCGTCGATATCGAGCCCCTTGAGCTGGCCGGGTATGTAGCCGGCCAGGCCGCTTTTTTCCAGGAAGAGCAGGCAGGCATAGGCGCTGACCGCAAAGCCGGGCGGAACCGGCAAGTTGACGCGGTTGCAGACTTCGCCCAGGTTGGCGGCCTTGCCGCCCACCGCGTCGGCATTTTCGAGGCTCAGGCGCTCCAGGGGATAGACCAGCGCGGTCTTTTCGAGCGTTTTGCGGCGCACCAGATCAGAGAGAACCTTGACCCCTATTTTTTCGGCCGCTTCGAACAACTCGGGAAAGGCCGCATTGGAAAGGGAGTTGAGGTCCTCCACGATGGCGAGTACCTCTCCGGTCAGGGCTTCCGTTTGGGAGACGATATGGTCTAGGGTAAAGGGCTTGTCCGCATAAAAATGGTGCTCGAGATCGGCGATGATCTCCAGGGCCCGGTTGTTGGATTGCAGCAGCGCCGTAAAACTGCGGTATTTACGTTCGAACAGATTGTCTTCCGCCGTGCGGATGCCGCTCGTCGAGCGGGTCCAGCGTTCCCAGAATTTGAACATCGCAGACTCCTGCAGCCGATGGCCACATTATTTCTGTGCACTGAAAGCGGCGAATATAAAGCGTTTCCCGACGGGACTCAAGAAATGTCGGAGGGGGAATCGGGCCGGAAAGCACCGGGGGCGGGCGGCCGCGTGAGGGCCGTTTGCCCGCCCGGAATCCGGCTTCGGCCTACAGGTGCTGCGCCCAAAGATCGACGCACGGCAGGTAAATGACGACCCGCGTTCCCCGTCGGGGAGCCGAATCGATGCTTAACCAGCCGAAGTGGCGGCGGATAATTCCGTAGACCGCCGCCATGCCCAGTCCGCGTCCGTGAAATTTGGTGCTGAAGTAAGGTTCACATACGCGCCGCTGGGTCGCCGTGTCCATTCCGATGCCATTGTCCTGAATGGCGATGCCCACATAACAGCCGGGTTTCAGATCGGGGTTTTGCAGCGCCCAGTGATCGTCCGTCTCTTTGACCTCGGTGCAGATCGTGATGCGGCCTTTGTCCGCGATGGCTTCGTCGGCATTGGTGATCACCGCCGCCAGGGCGGTCTGCAGGCTGGCCGGGTCCGCCATCACTTCGGGCAATTCGTCCGCCGGCGTAAATTTGAGCCGAATCGAAGGTTTGATGGTCTCCCGAAAAAGAGGAACCAGACCGGCGATCGCTTCGTTCAGGTTCAGCCGCTGGGGAAGGTAAATACCGCCTCGCGAAAAAGAGAGCAGTTTATGGGTCAGGCGATTGATCTGACGGCCGGCGCCTTTGATCTGGGCGACGTATTTAAGCAGCTCGATGGATGCCGATTGCGAGGCTTCGATGTCTTCGACGTTTTGCTGAATGACGCTGGCGGCGTTGTTCAACCGGTCGGCGATGCCGTCGGCCATGATGGCGATGGTGTTGAGCCGCTGGGCCTTTTCGAGCTTGAGTTGAAAAAGTTCGTAATCGGTGACGTCCTTGAGGGTGCCCTGGACCACTGCCGAACCCTCGAATTGAACCACGTGCATGCCGATCTCGAGCCGTATCCGCGTAA
>DDYQ01000230.1 GCA_002348005.1 Desulfobacteraceae bacterium UBA2230
AAGGCAAAAGGTAAAAGGAAAAAGTAAGAGAATGGGCATTTACCTTTCTTGCATGGACAGTGCCCGCTGCTCTCACGGCCATTAGCACTTCCACTCAAAGTTCATTGAGCTTCTTGCTAACACTAACACTAACACTAACACTGACACTAATATTCTTCTTCTATTACCTCTTCTTCATCTGCTTCTTCGCCGTCTTGATGAACTTGCCGAAGTCCCTGTCCTTCTTCCGCTTCTCCACGAAGGACATCTCGTGGTGTTCCGACTCCTTTTTCAGCTTGACATAGCTCTCGTAGCGGTCCGCGTCCAGCTCTCCGCCCTCGATCGCCGTACGCACGGCGCAGCCCGGTTCCCCGCCATGGCGGCAGTCGGCAAAACGGCAGCCCCGGGAGAGTTCGAGTATTTCCGCGAAGCTGTCATCCAGGGCCGCGCTTGCTCCCAGGATGCCCAGCTCCCTCATGCCCGGGGTGTCGACCAGCAGCGCCCCCTGCTCGAGGACGATCAGCTGGCGGCGCGAGGTGGCGTGCGTGCCTTCCCCGGTATGGTGGCTGGTGGCCCTGGTCGCGAACGCCTCGCGGCCGAGCAGGCGGTTGATCAGCGTGGTCTTGCCCACGCCCGACGATCCCAGCAGGCAGTAGGTGCGGCCCGGTGCCAGGAGCCGGCGGAATTCGTCGAACCCGGCGCCGGTCGCGTTGCTCAATGCCAGGATCCCGGCCGTGATGCCGGCCCGGCGGATGGTTGCGACTGTCTTTTCCAGCTCTTCCGGGGTGACCAGGTCGGTCTTGGTCAGGATCAGGACCGGCTCGATATGGCCTTCATTCGCCAGCACCAGGTAGCGGTCCAGCCGGTGCAGGTTGAAATCATAGTGGCACGACTGGACGATGAAGGCGGCATCGACGTTGGCCGCGATCATCTGGAAGTCCACGTCCCGGCCCGCCGATTTGCGGCGCAGGAATGTCCTTCGCGGCAGGACCCCGTGGATGACGGCCAGGGTTCCCCCGTTGTGGTACTGCACATATGCCCAATCGCCCACGCAGGGCAGGTCGGCGGACGACCCGGCATTAAAACGGAACTTGCCCGCCAGCTCGGCCGTGAGCTCGCCGGCTTCATTTACGATGAGATAGGCGCCGCGGTCGACCGCCGAGACGCGCGCCAGGGAAAGGGTCCCGGCCAGCGCCCCATCGAGGCGCGCGGCGAACCAGTCGTCAAACCCCAGCTCGTTCAAACGCATTTGTGTCTCTTGTTCGTTCAATTTCGTTGCTCCTTTTCTGTGATGGTTGGATGGAATGGATAACGCCCGTCATTCGATCAGGCGCTGCAGACAGAAAAAGCGTTAACGAACAAGTACCATGTAGCTGAATTATACGCGCCCGCCGGGCTCCTGTCAAATCCCGGCCGCCCGCCATGCCGGCGCGGCGATTGCCAGTCCGGGCGCGACAGGATATAATGCGGTCCTGACGTCGCAACAGCAAAAGGAGAACCTGATGAAAAGCAAGAATATCATCCGCATCGCGCTGGTGACAGCGTTGCTGTTGCTGATCCCCCTGGTGGCGATGCAGTTCGACACGGGAGTGGACTGGAACCTGTTCGATTTCGTGGTCGCCGGCGCGCTGCTGTTCGGCAGCGGCCTCGCCTATGAGCTGATCGCGCGCAAGGGGGGCAATACCGCCTACCGGGCCGCCGTCGGCGTGGCGGTGGCAACGGCGCTCCTGCTGGTCTGGATCAACCTGGCCGTGGGCATCATCGGCAGCGAGGACAACCCCATTAACGGCTTGTATTTCGTGGTGATCTTCGTCGGCATCATCGGTGCCGGCATCGCGCGCTTCAGGCCGCGGGGAATGGCCTGGGCCCTGTTTGCGACGGCCTTCGCCCAAATGCTGGTCCCGGTGATCGCGCTGCTCATCGGCAAGTCCCAGGCCAGCGCCCTGCAGGATCCCCCCGGCTTTGTGGGCGTGTTGGCCCTGAACGCGTTCTTCGCCGGGCTGTTTGTCGTAGCGGGCCTGCTGTTCCGCCACTCGGCGCAGGAGGGATCCGGGAGGGGCGCGGTGGTCAATTAGAGGCGGAGCCACAACAGGAGGGCTTTATGTGGGTTATGAACAGGGGCTGGTGGTGGACGTGGGTGGTCTTGCTGGCGCCGGGCGTGGTGACGCTGGTGATCGGCATCCTCGATCCCGGCGCCCGCGCCAGCGACGACAGCATGTCGCTGCGCACGTTCGGCATCGTCTGGATCCTGCTGCAGCTCCTGATCCTGGGCTCCATCTTCGCGTTCATGAACCGGCAGAAGCAGCGGGCGGTCTATTTCCGGAAGAACGGCATCCCGGGCACCGCCACCATCCTCGCCGCCGACACGACCGGCACCGCGGTGAACGACATGCCGCAGATCGAGCTTGAGCTGGAGATCGAGGCGCCGGGGCGCAATCGCTACACGATCACCGACCGGCGCTGCTGGAACCCGCTCTCCCTGGCCATGCTGCAAAAGGGAACGAAGCTGCCGGTACTGGTGCACCCGCGCCGCCCGAAGAAGATCATGTTCCCGGATGACGGGCGTTTATAGGCCGGGAGATGGGTCCGGAGCGAAAGTATGAAGAGCAAGTGGAGCTGAGGAGGATCGAATCCCCGACATAAGTGATACGTTTAATTTACACCACATAAAAATATCTATTTAATAAAATGTGGTGTAATCGCCTTGACGATAATTACACCACATATTATAATAAACAAAAGAAAAGGTGGTGTAAATTGGGGTTGGAAGCGAATGTCGTTTACCTGGAAGAAGAGATCGTGAATCTGCTGGAGCGAATCGCTGTGATCAGGAGCTTTCTGCAGGCCAATCCATCGGCGTCCATCTACCGACGAAGTATCAGAGGAAAGAACTATTACTATAAAAAATATCGTGTTGGAGAAAAGTCAATTTCGAAATTTATGGGAAGCGGAGATTTCGATTTCAAGGGTGCATCCGCGAAACTGAAGGCAGATAATGAAAGGGTCAAAGGGGCGAAAGAGCAGTTGGCCAGGCTGAAGAAGGAATTACTAGCCCTGAAAAAGCAGGCCAAGATCGCAAGAAAGGCTTTCGAACATGAGCGAGTCTTTGCTGGGCAATAGTCGCCTCTTTCCACAGCCCTCTCACGACCTGCGGCGCAAAATGAGTATTCCCATCTCAATTCCTTATGGGATGATATTGCCCTGACTTTGTTACGGTAAAATAAATAAAATGCGTTGACTTTGTTACAATTCAGGTTTAATAATGCATTCACTTTGACACAAGGAGCACATGGTTGCCCAGGAGTTGCTGGCCAGCGATGCCGTTGTTTGCCGTAAACCCATTTTCTGGGTGCGTGAGAAGAAGCAATCGAAGACCGAAGTCGATTTCCTGGTGCCGTTCGATCGTTTCGCCGTTCCACTGGAGGTCAAGTCCGGGACAAGCGGCAGCCTGCGCTCCCTGCACCAGTTCATGATCGTGTGCCCGCATCACTATGCCGTACGCTTCTATTCCGGTCCGTTGGAAATCATGTCTGTTTTCACTTCACAAGGAAAGCCCTTCCACCTCTTGAACCTGCTCTATTTACTGGCCGGGAAATGGCGTGAGTACCTGGAATGGTTTCTTGCGGAACGACCGCCCGCCAAACCGTCCGCAGCTGGGAGGTAGAATCATGACTGTCAAGTACGTTCATGAGTTCATTCGTGGAAAAAAGGAAAAGGCAATGGCGTCCCTCGCGACCTACGAAGAGCGGGAGATATCGTCGGTGGTGATGGAGATCCTGGGGAAAGACGAGGCATTCCGCAAATCCCGGGTCTTCGGGGATCCCAGGCTAGGCGTGCCCCTGGAGTACGAAAAGCTGGTGGTGGTCGATGAAAAGGGGGAAAGGACCTTTGAGTATTTCAACAAGGGAATTCATTACATGACGCAGAGCGGTGAACCGGCCCGGCGCATCTTCCAGGCGTTCGCTTTCTTCATGGGAAAATACCGCGATAAAAAGAGCGGGACTGCAGTCCGCCCAAGGGTGCCAACCGGGCCGGATGACGAGCAGAAAAATTTTTGGGATTTCCCCGAAGATGAAATTTTCGTAGGCCCGGAGTTGGGAGCGAAGGAAAAACTGCTTGTGGAATTGCTGCGATTCGGCCAGGACCTCATTAAGGACAAGCTTGAAGCGCCGAACGAAGTGTTTCATCCGCAATTTTCCGACATCTTTGCCTGCGCACCGGTTGGAACGCAACATTTGCTGTATTCGGCCTTTATGGAATTCCTGATCCTCGACCATGCCATCGATGAGAAAAAGAATACAGTGGCCGATCTCTA
>DDYQ01000195.1:0-223 GCA_002348005.1 Desulfobacteraceae bacterium UBA2230
ACCTTTTTTCAACGACCGTGGCATATTTCCTGCTCCTTACATCTTCAGACATTTCCGAATGGTCACGCCTGAATTGCGTGCTTAATTACTTCTGTCTGCGCTTCACGATGAAGCGATCGGTACGCTTGTTCTTGCGGGTCCGATACCCCTTGGTGGGCATGCCCCACGGTGAGCATGGATGCCGGCCGCCCGAAGAGCGCCCCTCACCGCCGCCCATGGGATG
>DDYQ01000195.1:234-2724 GCA_002348005.1 Desulfobacteraceae bacterium UBA2230
CGGGTTCATGGCCACACCGCGCACCCGCGGCCGCCTCCCCGCCCACCGGGCCCTTCCAGCCTTTCCGATGGACAGGTTTTCATGTTCCACATTTCCCAGTTGCCCGATGGTGGCCTTGCATTTGAGAAGGACCATGCGCACTTCGCCCGATGGCAGTTTGACAAGGGCATACCGATCTTCTTTGGCCATCAACTGCGCAAACCCTCCGGCGCTGCGAACAATCTGCCCCCCTTTGCCCAGCCGCAATTCGATGTTGTGGATATGCGTGCCCAGGGGAATATTGGCCAGCGGCAAGGCATTGCCCGGTTTGATATCCGCTTGCGGGCCAGACATGATGCGGTCACCGACTTTGATGTTCAACGGTGCCAGGATATAACGCTTCTCACCATCGGCATAATTCAACAAGGCAATACGGGCGCTGCGATTGGGATCGTATTCGATGGCGGCGACATTGGCCGGAATGCCATCTTTGTCCCTTTTGAAATCGATGATGCGATAATAGCGCTTATGCCCGCCGCCCCGCCTGCGAATGGTGACGCGCCCATGAACGTTTCGGCCGGCGCTGCGGTTCAGCATCTTGACCAGACTTCTTTCCGGCTCCGCCTTGGTGACCTCTTCGTAATTCGAGTAGGTCTGAAAGCGGCGTCCGGCAGATGTCGGATGTACTCTTTTAATTCCCATGTTTAAGCTCCTGGCGTTCTCCGGGAAAGTCGGTTTTCACAGGGAGTGGCCTGCGCCAGACCCCTTGTACAGTGGCAATCTCGTCCTATTTTCAGGCGCCTTCAAAAAACTCGATACGCTCTCCCGGCATGAGCGTGATAATGGCCTTCTTCCAGCTGCGTCTTCTTCCCAGAATTCGCCCGCGCCGCTTGAATTTCCCGCGCACATGCATGGTGTGCACATCCTCGACTTTGACGTTGAAGATCTTCTGCACAGCTCTTTTGACTTCGATGCGGTTGGCGCGCGGATCGACCTCGAAGGTCACCTGATTGGCGCTCTCTTTCTGGACACTCGTCTTTTCGGAAATAACCGGCCGTTTGATAATGTCGTAATCAATCATGAGAGCCTCCCTTCCAGGCCCTTGATGGCGCCTTCAAGAAGCACCAGCTTGTCGTACTTTAGCAAATCGTAAACGTTGAGTCCTTCCATACGCATCACTTTAACGCCCGGTACGTTGCGTGAGGAAAGCTCCAGATTACGATTATCCTCGTGGGTGAGGATCAAAGCATTGGGAGCCTGTAGATTCCGGACCACCGTCATGAATTCTTTTGTCTTGATCCCGGCCAGATCGAAGCTGTCCATTACGATCAGTGTCTGGCTTTGAAGCTTGCTGGACAGCGCCATCTTGAGCGCCAGGCGACGCACCTTCTTGGGTATCTTTTGCGCATAAGATCTCGGGTGCGGNNCCAAAGATCACGCCGCCGCCGCGCATCAAGGGAGATTTGATATCACCTTTGCGAGCTCGGCCGGTGCCTTTTTGACGGTAGAGTTTGCGCGTGCTGCCGGTCACATCGGAGCGGTTTTTTACCGCTGCATTGCCCGACCGCCGATTGGCCAGTTGCGCTTTGACGACCAGGTGAAGCACCGATTTCTTCACCGCCTGGTTAAAAATGGTATCCGGCAGCTCGGCCTGAGAAACTTTTTCGCCTTGTATGTTGATCACATCTACAGTTGCCATAATTTTCCTCGTTCAGCCAGTCACTCGCGCAACCGACTCAGGTCTTGCACGGCGCGCGATCAGCGCTTTTTCACGATCTTTGGCTTTTTGAGCATGACAAACCCATTCCGATGTCCGGGAACGGGTCCGCGCACCATGATCAAATTTTCCTGTGGACGGACATCGACGATCTCAAGGTTGCGGGTCGTATGGCGGTCGACGCCGTAGTGTCCGGGCATCTTTTTGCCTCTGGCGACCTTGGAAGGCCAGGCGCTGGTGCCGATTGAACCCGGAATCCGGTGGCATTTGCTGCCATGCGTTGTTCGGCCACCGCTGAACCCGTGCCGTTTGATGACACCGGCATAGCCTCGCCCCTTGGTCGTTCCGACCACATCCACCCGCTCTCCCACTTGAAAAATCGCTGGAGATATTTGCTGGCCGGGAGAAAATTCCGACGGATTATCCACCTCGAACTCACGCAGCCGCGCATAATTGTTCCCACCGCTTTTTTGAAAATGCCCCTGCAACGGTTTGGGTGTACGACTCGTCTTGCGGGTGCCGAAACCGATCTGAAGGGCATTGTAGCCCTCTTTTTCAGCGGTTTTGACCTGGGTCACCACGCACGGCCCGACTTCGATCACCGTCACCGGGATGTATTGACCTTCTTGAGTAAACAGGCTGGTCATCCCCAGTTTTTTTCCTAATAGTCCTTTACTCATGGCTCGTTTCCCTAGGCTACAGTTTGATCTCCACGTCCACACCCGGCGACAGGTCCAGCTTCATCAGCGCATCAACCGTCTGCTGTGTGGGTTCGAGAATATCGAGCAGCCGTT
>DDYQ01000172.1 GCA_002348005.1 Desulfobacteraceae bacterium UBA2230
CACTTTTCCAGACAATCTGATATTAAAATTGATTTTCAAAAACTGGGGCAAAGTATCAAGCCAAAAAATGGAAGTCAACCCTTAGCTGGCCAATTGCAAAGCAGTCGACACCCACGCTCAAGTCTCCAAAGCAGTGCGCCGCCGAAAATCGAAACCGGTCGCGCATACGGCCTGCCATCCACTGAACTAAATGAAAAATATTCGCAATTTTAGTATTATCGCACACATCGACCACGGCAAGTCCACCCTTTCGGACCGACTGATCGAGGTTTCCAGGATTATATCCGAACGCGATTATAAAGACCAGATCCTGGATAGCATGGATATCGAGCGCGAGCGCGGCATCACGATTAAAAGTCAGACCGTTTGCCTGCCGTACACGGGCAAGGATGGCCGCACTTATGACCTGAACCTGATCGACACGCCCGGCCACGTGGACTTTTCCTATGAGGTCTCGCGGGCGCTGGCCTCCTGCGAGGGGGCCCTGCTGCTCATCGACGCCAGCCAGGGCGTGGAGGCCCAGACTCTGGCCAATCTCTACCTGGCGCTGGAGCACGATCTGGACATCATTCCGGTAATCAACAAAATCGACCTGCCTTCGGCCGATATCGAGCGCGTTCGGGAGCAGATCGCCGACGACCTGGGCCTCGATCCCGACACGGCCATTCTGACCTCGGCCAAGGAAGGCATCGGCATCGATCAGATCATGGAGACCGTGGTAGCCAGGATCCCGGCGCCCAAGGGCGATCCCGAAGCGCCGCTGCGCGCTCTGATTTTCGACTCGCACTACGATCCCTTCCGGGGAACGATCGTTCACTTCCGCATCTTCGACGGCACACTGAAGGCCGGCGACCGCATCCGCTTCGTTTCCAACGGTGCGGTGTATAAAGTGGAAGAGGTGGGTTTTTTCCAGATCGTGCGCGTGCCGCAGCCCGAACTTTCCGCCGGCCAGGTGGGTTACATGATCGCGGGCATCAAAACCGTCAGCGATACACGTTGCGGCGACACCGTTACCTTGAACGAACGTCCCTGCACCGAGGCGCTGCCGGGATTTCGGGCCTCCAAACCGGTGGTCTTCGCCTCCATCTATCCGATTGCCGCGGACGACTATAACGAACTGGCCGAATCGCTGGAGAAGCTCAAGCTCAACGATGCTTCCCTGGTTTACGAGAAAGACACATCGGCAGCTCTGGGTTTCGGATTTCGTTGCGGCTTTTTGGGTTTGCTGCACCTGGACGTGGTGCAGGAACGACTGGAACGCGAATATGACCAGTCGGTGATCCTGACCGTACCATCGGTTCAGTATCGACTGGTGCTCAACGACGGTACCGAGATGGAAATCGACAACCCGTCGCACTATCCCGATCCGACCACCATCGCCACGTCCCTCGAGCCCTACATACGGGCCGACATCATTATTCCGGACCGCTACATGGGCGCCGTGATGAAGCTGTGCCTGGACCGGCGCGGCATCAACAAAAACTATCAGTATCTCACCAGCAACCGCCTCGAAATGACATTCGAGATGCCCCTGTCCGAAGTGATCTTCGATTTCTACGACAGACTCAAGTCGGTGACCCAGGGATACGGTTCCTTCGACTACGAGATCATCGAGTACCGCGAAAGCAAGCTGGTCAAACTGGACATCCTGATCAACGGCGAGCGCGTCGACGCCCTCTCGCAGCTCGTGCACGAGGAGCGCGCCTACGGTCGTGCGCGGGTGGCCTGTGACAAGCTCCAGGAGGAGATTCCGCGCCAGCAGTTCAAGATCGCCATCCAGGGCGCCGTGGGCGGCAAGATCATCTCGCGCTCTACGGTGAATGCCTTCCGCAAGGATGTCACGGCCAAGTGCTACGGCGGCGATATCACCCGCAAGCGCAAGCTGCTGGAAAAGCAGAAGAAGGGCAAAAAGCGCATGAAAATGGTGGGCCAAGTGATGCTGCCGCAGAGCGCATTTCTCGCCGTCCTCAAAACCGATACCGATTAAGCGGCCGGGTTGCCTTCTGATGTCGCCTGCTTCCTCCCTGTTCGGTCTACTCTTCGGTCTGGCTTCAGCCCTGAGCTGGGGCACCGGCGATTTCTGCGGGGGTCTGGCCACCCGGCGCACGCCGGTGCGTGGGGTTCTGATTTTTTCCCAGTTGGTGGGGGTTTTCCTGCTTCTGGCGCTGGCCCTGGTATTGAGTGAACCGCTGCCTTCCATGCGGCCCTTGATCTTCGGCGGTCTGGCTGGATTGTGCGGCGCCTGCGGTCTGGCGGCTCTCTACAGCGGCCTGGCCGCAGGCCGCATGGGCCTGGTTGCGCCATTGACGGCCGTTTTTGCGGCAGCGCTTCCGGTCACCGCGGCTTTTTTCAGCCAGGGGCGGCCGCCCTGGCCGCAAGTGATCGGGTTCGCACTGGCCATGCTTGCGGTGTGGCTGCTGGCTGCCGGCGAGGGTGGTGCGCCCTTGCGCGCGCGGATTCTGGTCCTGTCCCTCATCGCGGGCCTGGGGTTCGGCCTCTTCTTCATCCTGATCGCCCGCGCCAGCGATCAGGCGCTGGTGTGGCCGCTCATCGGGGCGCGCCTTGCGGCCATGACCTTTCTGGCCCTCACAGGGCTGCTGCACGCCGCCCGTGTGCGCCCCGAGCTCCGCCAGCTGCCGCTGATCGTCGCGGCGGGGGTATGCGACGCGGGAGGCAATGCCTTTTTCGCCCTGGCGACCCGTTTCGGCCGCCTGGACGTGGCGGCGGTACTTTCCTCTCTTTATCCCGCCGCCACCGTGCTGCTGGCCTGGCTCATTCTCAGCGAGCACCTTTCAACGCGCCAGTGGACGGGTCTTCTGGCAGCCCTGGGCGCCCTAGCGCTCATCGCTGCCGGGTAGTGGCGCCTGCGGTGGGCGATAGCGCATCCTGACGTCCGCTTTCAGTCTTCGGCGTATGTAGCGGAACTTTTCGGCGCCTCACGGTTCGAAGCCGATCGTGCTCGATGCAGTTTCCCGCTTTAAGGAGATCGCCTATGCCCAAACAACACTGGAAACCCGGAACGATGATCTACCCGCTGCCGGCCGTTCTGGTCAGTTGCGGCGATGAACAACGCGGTTACAACATCATCACCATCGCCTGGACCGGTACGATCTGCACCCAGCCCCCCATGTGTTACATATCGGTGCGCCCCCAGCGATACTCCTACACGTTGATAAAGGACAGCGGCGAGTATGTCATCAACCTGACCACCCGGGCGCTGACCTTTGCCGTGGACTGGTGCGGCGTCAAATCGGGCCGGGAAGTGGACAAGTTCAAGGAGATGAAGCTGACGCCCCAGAAAGCCCAGAAGGTGTCGGCACCCCTGATTGCCGAGTCGCCGCTCAATATCGAGTGCCGCGTGCGTGAGGTCGTGCCGCTGGGCAGCCACGACATGTTCGTTTCCGAGGTCCTGGCCATCAATGCCGATGAAAGCCTGATCAACCCGCGCACGGGGGCTTTTGAATTTTCCCATGCCCAGCCGATCTGCTACTCGCACGGCCGCTACTTTCCCCTGGGGCGGATTCTGGGAACTTTCGGCTACTCGGTCCGGAAAAAGAAGCGGCGCTGACCGCTCAGGGCAACGGCTGAAGGATCTCGCGGATTTTTTCCGATATTTGATTGAGCGTGTACGGTTTCTGAATGAATCCCTGGAAGCCCAGATCGAGGATACTCTTGACTGTATCATTGATGCTGTAGCCGCTGGATAGAAGCGTTTTTACTTTAGGATCAATCTTTTTCAGCATGGCGTTCAGTTCGCGCCCGTTGATTCTGGGCATAATCATGTCGATGATCACCAGATCGACGGTGGATTCCTTGAACAGTTTAACGGCATCCTCGGCGTTGGATGCCGTCAATACGCGGTAGCCGATGCGGGACAGCAGGTCACGGGTGCTTTCGAGGACCGTCTGTTCATCATCGACCAGCAAAATTGTTTCGTTTCCTTTTTTCACTTGCGGCCGGTTGTGCTGATCCCATGGCAGGGGGGCATCCATCACGGGCAGTAAAATCGTGAAGGTGCTGCCCACATCTCTGAGGGATTGGAGGTGGATATAGCCTCGGTGGGCCTTGATGATCCCGTACGCGGAAGCAAGACCCAGCCCGGTGCCCCTCCCATTGGACTTGGTCGTGAAAAACGGATCGAAGACCCTGCCGAAATATTGTGGATCGATCCCGCTGCCGGTATCGGATACGCTGACGGCAACGTACTCGCCGGGCAGAATGTCGGGTACGCCGTCTCTGTAGTCCTCGGCGCTCGTATTCCGGGTTCTGATGGTCAGCAGGCCGCCGGAATCCATCGCGTCAGCGGCATTGACGTACAAGTTCCACAGAACCTGTTCGATCTGGCTTTTGTCGGCTTTTACCGTATGAAGCTGTGGTTCAAGACCCAATACCACGGTGATTTCTTTCCTGACCGTACCAAAGGTGTCGGCCGACTCCCGCACGATATCGTTTATCTTGAGCGGCTTGATTTCGTAATTGCCCCCCCGGGCATATCCCAGTAACTGCCGGATCATCCGGGAGGCATTTTCGATGATATCTTCGATCTTGGAGATGCGTTCTATAATTCTGGGATGGCTTTTGGAATCGAACCCGATTAACTGCACATTGCCCAGTATACCGCTGAGCCAGTTGTTGAAATTATGTGCAATGCCGCCTGCCAGGGTCCCCAGCGCCTCCATTTTCTGGGCCTGCTGAAGTTCGATTTCCAGCTTTTTTCGCTCTTCTTCGAACTGCAGTCGATCTCTGGCATCGCGGATGATACCGCGGAAGCCTGTGCCTTCCCCATTGGGCAGAATCATCAAAGACGCCGAGAGATCCACCGGTACGCAGACGCCGTCTTTGCAGCAGGCGTCAACCTGGACGAAGCGGACAGGTTTGCTGTAAAGTTTAACGTGGGTAAAAACTGCTTCCAGCCGGTCGACGGTTTGCGGGCTGAAGTGATCCGTAAACGGGTGATGCACCAGTTCATCCGTGCTGTAGCCGAGCAAATCGCATAATGCTCTGTTCACATAGAGCATTCTGCCGTTTGAGTCCAGTTCGAAGTAACCCTCCTCGATACTCTCCAGCGTTTGGCGGTATTTTTCTTCACTCACCTGAAGCTGTTGGAAGGATCTGACGTTGTTCAGGCAGATTGCGATTTGCGAGGCGATACCCTGCAATAAATTGAGGTCGCTCTTGTTCATTCGCATTTTGGAGCGGATGTTGTCGACGGCCAGGACGCCCAGTGACTTCCGTTCAAAGACGATCGGTACGCAAATGATCGAGCGGACCTTGAGCTGTCGAATCAGGTTCTGGCTTCTGGCTGAGAACGATCGCGCATGGGACTCCATATCGTCGACGACCAGACTGCTCTGATCCAAAAAGGAGCGCACGAAAATGCCGTGCGCGTCCTGATGGTCAAGCCGGAATTGTGCATTTCTGATATACTGGTGATCTTCCTCCGTGTAACCGTAGCCGGCCGAATAGGTCAGCCTCGCGGCATCCTTGTCGGCAAGCATGATCAGGCCGCGTTCAAAATCGAGACGGTTGCGCATCAGATCGGCAAGCTTGGCCATGACGGCATCTATGTTGAAGATCGATGCGGTCGCCTGGCCGATCTCCTGCACCAGCAGGGCGTTGTTGTAGCGAATCTTGGAAGATTCGATCTGCTCTTCGGCCATCCGGTGCTGGGACTCGACGATTTTTTCGAGTTCATGGATCTTCTGGGAGGCGTACCCCATCGCCAGCAGGCCGTTGCACAGCAGCAGCAACAAAGAAATTCCCGCTGCGGTTGAAACCGGGGCCAGCCAGAACAGGATGGGAAGTAAAATGGCGGAAAACAGGAGCGTGTAATTGCGCGACAGCCTCAGTGTAAATGAAGCCGGCTTGTTCCAGGTGATGTCATAACGGCACTGCGGGTGCCCCTTGTGCAGACACTCCGGATGAGCGACCTGGGCGTATACGTCCGTGAAAAGCCTGGGAACCGCTTCAATGGCCCCCAACCGGTTTTCACACTGATGCGGCTGCTCTTTGATGCCTTCCAGCGGTTTGGAAATGATCTCGATTCTACCGGGACCGATTGTGCGCACTTTGACAGTCGAGGCGCGGGTCAGCAAGGGAAAGATTTTCGTCATGGAGATGAAGGCGGTTTCAATATTGATAAACCCGAGCACATATTGCTTGACCGCGTTCAGGCCTTTGGAGGAAGCGCTGAAACGCCCCACTTGCCTGGAAATATTCTCATCCCCCGATTCGGTGACCACAATTTTATGAAAGCGGTCGACCTGCTCCTGGGAAAACCAGTGCGCGGTATCCGCGATTTCTTCCCGGGTGATATCCGATTTTTTGAAAATGGCATCGACATCCACTTCGGGGCGGTGCCTGCGCAGGTATTCGATGTAAGCGTGAATGATGCGGCTGTTGTACAGAAGGAGGGGTTCGCTCATGTTATCCCCGTTGCTGAATTCGTTGGGTCCGGATGGTCGGGTCAGAGCGGCTTTTTGCGGCGTGCGCGGTTCCTCGACTGCCGGAAGGTTCAGCGGTCCGGATTTTTTCGAGGGCGCATCCCCGGAGTGCTCCAGCGAATCCTTCCATTGATCCGGGTCGATGTGGATTGAGGCAGGGGTGGAGACGTCCGGATCGCAAACGGCGCCGTTTTTATCGGGATGGTCAATCAACAGAAGCGTCCTTTCAGTATATCTCGGCAAAAGATCGGCAGTGGGGCAAGTGGACAGCTTCTTAAGTATGAACCAAGATCAGGGATCTCGCCAGTACTAAAAAGAACGCCCGAATCCAGCATTAAAATGTGAGTCGAAGATCGGCATATCCTGAATTCATCGTCAGTGCGCATGGCCAATTTCTCCCGGCCCATCGATCTCCGTCCGATGCGGCCCCGTGCTGCTGCTTCTGGGTGAGCGGCGCTCATTTCGGCATGTGAAACACTTCCGTCAAATGGCGATCAATTCTAATATGTTAGTGCCTTGTTGCTGCTGGAATGTCAAACCTCTTTTGGCACCACGGCATGACAGGCTGATTTAATGAACCTTGCTGACCGGACAATCCAAATGCGCGTCGGCGACCGCGTGCCTCTGAACGGGGGCGCGCATCCCGGGAACCTGTTGTGGCGCGGGCCGGCGCATCCGCCGTCTCTGTGCGCTCTTGAATTGACGCGCTCTTCCAAGCGGTGTAAGTAAAAAATCACGGCTGCGCGAGGCAGGCGTTTCTTTTTGATTGTGAGACGGAGGAGTTCATGGGCAGAACCATTGCCGAAAAGATATTCGAAGCCCATCTGAGAGACAAGCCTACCCCCGACACTTATGTGCTCGGCCTGGATGCGGTTTTTTGCCATGAGATCACAACGCCGGTGGCCATCAACGATCTGGTGGCCCGCAGAAAGGACCGCGTCTTCGACCCTGACCGGATCAAGGCCGTGATCGATCATGTCACCCCGGCCAAGGACGGCAAGACCGCACTGCAGGGCAAGATCCTGCGTGAATGGGCCCGTCGCCACAACATCCGCGATTTCTTCGACATCGGCCGCAACGGGGTCTGTCACGCCCTGTTTCCGGAGCAGGGTTTCGTACGGCCGGGATACACGATTATCATGGGCGACTCGCATACCTGCACCCACGGGGCCTTCGGCGCTTTTGCGGCCGGGGTGGGCACGACAGACCTTGAGGTGGGCATCCTCAAGGGTGTGTGCGCCTTCCGTTATCCGTCCACCATGCGCATCGAAATCGACGGCCGGCTGAAGCCGGGAGTATTTGCCAAGGACGTGACCCTCTCGGTGGTCGGCCGTATCGGCGTCAACGGCGCCACCGACCGGGTGATCGAATTCCACGGTGCGCTGGTGGAGGCCATGAGCATGGAAGCGCGCATGACGCTCTGCAACATGGCCGTAGAGGCCGGCGCAACCTGCGGGATCTGTCCGTCTGACCGCACCACCGTCGATTACTTATGGCCTTTTATCGAAAAGGAGTTCGCTACGCCGCAGGACGCACTGTCCGCCTACCGCCGGTTTTGCCCGGATCACGATGCGGTTTACGAACGAATTATCCACATCGATGTCTCGGCGCTGAGCCCGCAAGTGACATTCGGCTACAAACCCGATCAGGTCAAGCCGGTGGCGAGCATGGCCGGCACGCCCATCGATCAGGTCTATATCGGTTCCTGCACCAATGGCCGCATCGAAGACTTGCGCGCGGCCGCTCACGTGCTGCAGGGCAAAACGATCAGTCCGCGCGTTCGCGGCATCGTCTCCCCGGCCACGCCGCAGGTTTATATGCAGGCGATGTCGGAAGGGATCATCCAGATATTCATGGCGGCCGGGTTCTGCGTCACCAACCCGACCTGCGGCGCCTGTCTGGGGATGAGCAACGGCGTGCTGGNNGCATGGTGCACCTGATGAGCCCGGCAACCGCCGCGGCCAGTGCGATCGCCGGCACGATCGTCAATTCGGATTTGTACAAGGACGTGTGAAGTTGGGTCTTGAACCAAGCGATATCGAATTGCAAGGCGTACTTCCTGTACGGCGCGCGTTTCGAAAATGAATTGCAAGGCTTTCAATCCCGCTGCGGGGGCGATCGGACTGGCTGGTCGTTGCGTCTACCCTTAAATGAGCGATGGGGCTGCAATGAAAGATTTCAACGGCGCGGTGCTTTTTCTGGACCGCAGCGACATCAATACGGATGAGATTATTCCGGCGCGTTATTTGACCGAGATCAGGAAATCGGCGCTGGGGCCTCATCTTCTGGAAGATTTGAATTTGGAAGAGTTCGACGCCGCCGCCGATACCGCCGGGAAGCGTGCGGTGCTTACGCGGGCCAACTTCGGGTGCGGTTCCTCGCGCGAG
>DDYQ01000129.1:0-315 GCA_002348005.1 Desulfobacteraceae bacterium UBA2230
GGCCGGCCGGTGGACCCGCACGATATCGGCACCCGGCGGCGCGTCGGCTACATGACGCAGTCTTTTTCCCTCTACGGCGAGCTGACGGTGCGGCAGAACCTGGTGCTTCATGCGCGCCTGTTCAGGATGCCGGAAGCTCAGATTGAGGCGCGCGTACAGGAGATGAGACAGCGTTTCGGCCTGGACGAGGTAATGGAGAGCCTGCCCGGCGCCCTCCCCCTGGGGCAGCGCCAGCGGCTTTCCCTGGCGGTCGCAATGATCCACGGCCCGGAGATGCTGATCCTGGATGAACCCACCTCGGGAGTGGACCCGGTG
>DDYQ01000129.1:375-1625 GCA_002348005.1 Desulfobacteraceae bacterium UBA2230
TGCACGCCGGCCGGGTGCTGGTCAGTGACTCGCCTGCGGAGCTGATCGAAAAGCGCGGGGTGAAAACGCTGGAAGAGGCGTTTATCAGCCATCTGGAGGAAGCGACCGGCGAAGCGGCATCCGGCCCCTCCGCATCAGCAGCGGAGACGGCCGCCGCTCCCGCGCCCCTCGGGAAACAAACCCCGGTCCCCACTCAACGGGGCGGTTTCCTCAGCCTGCGACGCCTGTTCAGCTACACCCGTCGAGAGAGCCTGGAACTGCGCCGTGATCCGATCCGCCTGACCCTTGCCCTGGTGGGGAGCGTGATCCTGATGCTCGTCATGGGCTACGGCATCAGCCTGGATGTTGAGGACCTCTCCTTTGCGGTGCTCGACCGGGACCAGACCGCTATCAGCCGCGATTATGTCCTTAATCTCGAAGGTTCGCGCTACTTCAGCAAACGCCCACCCGTCACAAACTACACCGAGCTGGACCAGCGCATGCGCGCCGGCGAGATCAGCCTGGCCATCGAGATTCCCCCCGGTTTCGGTCGTGACCTGCGCAGGGGAACGCCGGTTGCCGTCGGGGCATGGATCGACGGCGCCATGCCTACCCGTGCGGAAACCGTGCGCGGCTATGTGCAGGGAATTCACGCCCACTGGCTGGCAACCCTGGCGCGGCAGGCCCCCGGCACCGCTGCAACGACAGGGACAGCCTCCATTGAGACCCGTTTCCGCTACAACCCGGACGTAAAAAGCCTGCCAGCCATGGTTCCGGCAGTGATCCCGATCCTCCTGATGATGATTCCGGCCATGCTGACCGCGCTGTCGGTGGTGCGGGAAAAGGAGATGGGCTCCATCGTCAACCTCTACGTCACTCCGGTCACCCGTCTGGAGTTCCTCCTCGGCAAGCAGATCCCGTATGTGGCCCTGGCACTGCTGAACTTTCTGCTGCTGACCGCCCTGGCCGTTTTTGTATTCCGGGTGCCGATCAAGGGGAGTTTTCTCACTCTGACCGCAGCGGCGGCGCTGTACGTGATCGCCGCCACCTCTCTCGGGCTGGTGATTTCAACCTTCATGCGCAGTCAGATTGCCGCCCTGTTCGGCACGGCGGTCCTGACCCTCCTGCCGGCGGTCCAGTTCTCAGGCATGCTCAATCCGGTCTCTTCGCTGGAGGGGGCAGGCGCATTTATCGGGAAGGGGTACCCGACCACCCATTTCCTGACCATTGCACGCGGCACCTTCTCCAAGGGACTCGGTTTCGGCGATCTC
>DDYQ01000129.1:1698-3622 GCA_002348005.1 Desulfobacteraceae bacterium UBA2230
CGCAGCCTGCTGCGCGACCCGATGATGCTCTTCCTGATAATCTACGCTTTCACGTTTGGGATCTACACCGCCGCGACGGCCATGCCCGAGACTCTGCACAAGGCGCCGATCGCCATTGTCGACGAGGATCGCTCACAGCTCTCGCAACGCATCGTCGATGCTTTCTACCCGCCGCACTTCGTGCCACCCGTTCTGATTACGCAGGCGGAGATGGATACCCGGATGGATGCCGGCCTGGACACCTTTGCCCTCAACATTCCTCCAAATTTTCAGAGCGACGTGCTGGCCGGACGCAGCCCCGCCATCCAGCTCAATGTGGACGCCACCCGGATGAGCCAGGCCTTCACCGGAAACGGTTATATTCAGACCATTATCAGCGGCGAGATCGCCAGCTTCCTTCAGGGGTACCGTTCGAACACGGTTCCCGCGGTGGATCTGGCCCTGCGGGCGCGTTTCAACCCCGAGCTGAACAAATCCTGGTTCGGGGCGGTCATGGAGGTCATCAACAACGTCACCATGCTCTCCATTATTCTCACCGGCGCCGCGCTGCTCCGTGAACGGGAGCACGGCACCGTGGAGCACCTGCTGGTGATGCCGGTCACTCCCCTCGAAATCATGGCCGGCAAGGTGTGGGCCATGGCCCTGGTGGTGCTGATCGCCACGGCCTGTTCGCTGTTCTTCGTCGTCCAGGGCCTGCTCAAGGTCCCCATCGAAGGCTCCATCGCCCTGTTCCTTGCCGGCACGGCGCTCCACCTGTTTGCCACCACCTCGCTGGGCATCTTTCTCGGCACGCTTGCCCGCTCCATGCCGCAGTTCGGTCTGCTGATTATGCTGGTGCTGCTTCCCCTGCAGATGCTTTCGGGTGGGGCTACGCCGCGTGAGAGCATGCCGGAGTTCGTCCGGTTCGTGATGCTGTCAGCGCCGAACACCCATTTCGTCATGCTGGCCCAGGCGATCCTGTATCGCGGCGCAGGCATTCGTGTCGTCTGGCCGCAGTTCATCGCCATCGCCGGAATCGGAACCATACTGTTCGGTCTTGCCCTCGCGCGGTTTCGCCGCACAATCACAACCATGGTATGAGCATGCTGACAGGATACTGTCGAAGATGTGGAATGAATTGGGCAACTGCAGGCCGGGAATGTGCGAGCGTTCTCGCACTGGCCCTCATGTTTCTGGCCATGCCTCCGGAACCCCTTGCGGCTGAAGAGCCGGCGGCGGGTACACTGAGCGTGGTTCTGGAGAACGATTTCTTCTACAACCGCGACAACAATTATACCAATGGCGTCCGTGTCGCCTGGCTGTCGGCGCCGGGCGAAGCGCCGGACTGGGCGCTGCGTGCGGCCCGCCTGTTCCCTTTGTTTCCGAAGGAAGGCGCCGTGAGGATCGGATATGCGATCGGCCAGGACATGTACACGCCGAAGGACATCAGCCTGCGAAACCCGCCGCTCGACGACCAGCCCTATGCCGGCTGGCTGTACGGTTCGGCGGGACTGACCGCCGAAACCGGCCGACGGCTCGACCAGCTTGAACTGACGGTCGGCATGGTCGGGCCTGCCTCGCTTGCGGAAGAGACTCAGAAGCGCGTTCACGAGATCGTAAGCTCGGATGAACCCCAGGGCTGGGATACCCAACTCAGGAACGAACCCGGATTCATTCTGACATACCAGCGGAGTTGGCGAAGCGTGGTTTCGAAGTCGATTTTAGGGGTTCCCTTCGACATGACGCCGCATGCCGGCGGCGCGCTGGGCAACGTCTTCACTTATGCCAATGCCGGAATCATGCTGCGTTTCGGCAGACGGTTACCGCTCGACTACGGCCCTCCCCGCATTCAGCCGAGCCTGCCGGGCTCCGGGTTCCTTGTTCCACATGACGGCTTCGGCTGGTACCTGTTCGCCGGCGTTGACGGCCGGGCTGTCGCCCGCAA
>DDYQ01000080.1 GCA_002348005.1 Desulfobacteraceae bacterium UBA2230
CCGTGAATTGTCCCTCAAAAAAGGGGAGGAGGCGCTTCTTCCCATGAAAGATCATACCATCCACTACGATTTGAAAGAAGAGCAGGGCCGTATCGTGGACCGGACCTTTTATATCATCAACCCGGATGAAAAGGTCAGCAGTCTTGCCAATCCCATGGAAAGATCCCGCGCGCTGGCGGGAATTCAAAAGCGGATGGTCGGCATTATGCGGGGAAAAACCATGATATTGGGTTTTTATATGAGAGGCCCCGTCGGCGCGCCGGTATCAAACCCCGCTCTCGAAATGAGCAGCAGCACCTATGTTTTGCACAGTGCCGAATTACTGTATAGAAATGCCTTTGGCCGGTTCGACGCGGAAGTTGCCCGGCTGGGGCATTTTTTCACGAATATCCATAGTGAGGGCCGCAATCGACCCGAAGATCTGCCCAACGCGCGGGTTCTCATGGATCGCAGCTACCGGACAACCTACAGTTTCAACTGCACGTACGCCGGAAATACTCTGCTGATGAAAAAGGGAAATCATCGCTTCGCCGTTGACAAGGCCGTTTATGAAGGCAAAGGCAGAGAACTGGCCGAACACATGTTTATCACCGGCCTCAAAGGACCGGGCGGCCGGGTCACCTGGGTGGCCGGGGCCGCCCCCAGCGGTTGCGGCAAGACCACTACCGCCATGGCCGGCGATTTTTTTATCGGAGATGATCTGGCGCAGATGTGGATTGACGAGGAGGGCTCGGTTCGTGCCGTCAACCCCGAGTGCGGCATTTTCGGTATCGTGGAGGATGTCAACTGGGAAGGCGATCCCATGCTGATGAAATGCCTGCGGCACCCGGGTACCGAGGTCATCTGGTCCAACGTACTGATCGATGAAAACGGTGTCCCGCAATGGAGCGGCAACGGCGAACCCCCACCCCAGAAAGGTCGCAACTTCCAGGGCGTTTGGGAACAGGGCATGACCGATGTCAAGGGAAAGCCCGTGCCCGTATCGCATCCCAACTCGCGCTGCACCCTGACATCCAGAGCGCTGGGCAACTACTCGGAGAGAGCCGAGGATCCCGGTGGAGTCGAAACCCGTGTCATCACTTACAGCGGCCGCGACAGCGACACCATGCCACCGGTATGGGTGGCCCGCAGTTCGGATGAGGGGGTGGTCATCGGCGCGTGCATCGTTTCGGCCGCCACCGCCACCGAGGTGGGTGCCAAAGGCGTCAAACGGTCACCATGGGCCAATTCCGCCTTCATTCCCGGCGCTCTGGGCGACTACATGGACACCCAGTTCCGGTTTTTTGGCAGCCCGCGGGTCGACTCCGGCAAACGCCCGCTGATGGCGGGGCTCAACTACTTTTTGACCCAAGAGGCCCGCGGCGGAAGCGGTAAAAAACTGCTGGGCGAAAAACGGGATGTAAAGGTGTGGCTGGCCTGGTTGGAACGGCGGGCGCACGGCGATGTACGCGCCATCGGGACCCCCATCGGCTATATTCCCCGCTATGACGATCTCGCGCGCCTTTTCAAGGAGCGCATCGACAAAGCGTACCCCGAAAAGCTTTACACCCAGCAGTTTTCTCTATATACCAGTAACATTCTGGCGCGCATCGATCTGCAATTGGCGGCCTACGGCAAGGAAAAAAATCTTCCGGCGCGTCTGTTCGAGATTCTGCACCGCCAACAGGCCGAATTACTGGCGCTGAAGGAAAAGTACGGTCCCATCGTAACGCCGGCTCAGCTGGAAGGTGTGGATAACCGATAGACACCTGCTCTCTGGCCTGAAAGGGTGCCGGCCCGTGGCCGGCACCCTTCTTTTTTGGAATCGAACACGGCATGCCCAAAGTACAGCTGCTCAAAACACTTTTCAGCCGCCGCATGCTGGTGGCCCTGATCATGGGGTATGCGGCCGGGCTGCCCCTCGAATTGACCGGCTCGGTACTGAAGACCTGGATGCGTGAGTCCGGAGCCGACCTGACCGTTATCGGCCTGATGGCCCTCGTCGGTTTGCCCTACACGCTTAAATTCTTTCAGGCCCCCCTGCTGGACCGCTTCAGTATTCCGGTTTTAGGCCGTCGACGCGGCTGGATGCTCATTTTTCAGGTGCTTCTGATGGCTTCGATAGTGGGGCTGGGGCTGACCGACCCGGCCGGGATGCCCTGGCTGGTGGCACTCACGGCCTTTGCCGTGACCCTCTTCAGCGCCTCGCAGGACATCGTCATCGATGCCTACCGCCGCGAGGATCTGGCCGATGCGGAACTGGGCCTGGGTTCCTCGCTTTACGTCGCCGGATATCGGGCCGGGATGCTCCTGGCGTCGGGCGGCGGCTTGATCCTGGCCGACCACCTCCCCTTTTCAGCCGTTTATGCCCTGATGGCGGCGTGTCTGCTGCCGGCCGCGCTCAATACCGTACTGACGCCTGAACCGCCCGCGCCCTTCGGCACCCCGCAAACCCTGCGCGAAGCGGTGGTGGCGCCGTTTTCGGAGTATTTCAGCCGCGCCAACGCCCTATGGATCCTGGCCTTCATCCTGTTTTACAAATTGGGAGACACCATGGCAGGCGCCATGGCCGCGCCGTTCTACATCGATCTGCACTTCACCAAAACCCAGATCGGCACCGTGGTCAAACTGGCGGGCTTTCAGGCCATCACGCTCGGCCTCTTTGCAGGCGGAGTCCTGATACTTAAAATGGGCATCCAGCGCAGCTTATGGATTTTTGGCTTTCTGCAGGCCATGTCGACTGCCGGATTCGCGGTACTGGCCCAGATCGGCAACAGCCTTCCCGCCCTGGCGGGAGTGATCGGATTCGAAAACCTGACCGCCGGCATGGGAACGGCCGCCTACACCGCCTTCATGGCGAGCATCACGCACAAAAAGTTCACCGCCACCCAATATGCCCTGCTCAGCAGCTTAATGGGAATCCCGCGGGTTTTCGCCGCTTCGATCACCGGCTGGCTGGCCGAATTGCTCGGTTGGACGGGTTTTTTCACCTTCTGCACCCTGATCGCCGTGCCCGGAATGCTGCTGCTGCTCAAATTCGCGCNNGTGGATGCGGGCAGCGCCTGCAGTCGATGAAAAAACGCCGGTCCTGCATCACTGAAAAGCAGCCTGGGGCACGAGCGGGCCGTCCTCACGAATGGGCCGTACTATTGATCGATCCGGTTGCGGCATTATTATAGCGCCTTACAACATCCTAGTCTCTGGAAGATTATGAAAAAGAAACCCCCGAAGGACCTGGTCCGAAAATCGTCCGCCGAAAACCTTGCTGTTCAGCGCCGGGACATATTGAGCCTGCCCCCGGAAAAGGCCGTGAGCGCCATCGTCGATCACCCCTACCCGGTCAGCCTGGTGCAGTCTTTTTCCGAAGAGGATCTTTACCTGCTGGTGCATGCCATCGGCCCGGACGACGCGCTGCCCGTTTTGGCAATGGCCTCCAACCCGCAGTGGGAATACCTGCTGGACATGGATGTCTGGTTGCGCGACCGGATCGATCCAAAGGCCATGACCGAGTGGTTCGAACGACTGCTCAAAGCCGATCCCGACCGATTCACCCATTGGATCTCTCAGGAAAAGGCCCAGGAACTGGAATACTATCTTTACCGCAATGTGGAAATTGCGGTGCGCGAGCACGACCAGGACCCCTCGGACTTCGGAAACGACTTCTTCACCGAAGATCAAACCCACTACATCCGTTTGCGCAAACTCCCCGAGGAGGCACGGCAGATCGAGGAAGTTCGGGATCAGATGCTCGGTCAACTTCTCAAACGCATCGCGGTTTACGATTTTGAGCGCTATCAGGAATTACTGCTGCACGCCGGAACCGTACTCCCGGCCGAGGTTGAAGAGGAATTTTACCGCCTGCGTAACCTGCGCCTGGCCGAGAAGGGCATTCTGCCGCATCACGAGGCCATCGGCATTTACCAGCCGCTGAGTGTGACGGAACTCCTCAAGCGCGGCCGCAAGCCGAAGGACACCGGCGGTCGCCGGTTCGACGGCCTGCCGCTGGCGCTTTCGCCCGACCAGGCCTCTGATGCGGCCAACCTCTTCGTACAGACCCTCGGCCGAATTCAGGACGAGGTCACTTTACAGCGCTTACAGGGGGAATTCGCCGGGTTGTGCAATCAGGTCATCGCCGCCGATCAGTTGAAGGTGCGCAACCGTGAACTGCTCAAGCAGGTCGTCGCCAAAACGGGCGGCTACATCAGTATCGGCCTTGAAAAAATTGCGGCCGAAACATCGCACCGCGATCCCTACAGCGCCGCCAACCTCATCCAGCGCCATTTATTGGGCGACCTGTTCCGCGTGGGGTATGGGTGTGCGCTGGCCCTGAAATGGCGCACCGATCACTGGCGCCGCAAAAGCTGGTTCAGCGGAGCGGGATTGCCTCTCGGATTCTGGGGAGAAACCGGCCTGGGTGTACTGGGGGGTCTGCTGCTGAAAAAGCCGCTCTTCTACGACAACTACGCCAGCGGCCGTCTCTACCGCGAATTCGCCACTCTGGTGGACATCCGCGATACAGGGCAGGTACTCGAAGAAATCGTCGCCTGCGATGAACTTCTGAACCGCATGGGAATCACGATTGCACCGGATGCCCCCACCAAGGGGTTCCTGACCTTTAAA
>DDYQ01000118.1 GCA_002348005.1 Desulfobacteraceae bacterium UBA2230
CCTTTTTTCAACCCGGAACGGAGTGCAGGAGGCCCTTGCCAAGGCTCAGAATCTGCAGAAGGAGGGTGCCGACCAAAATACGTTCATCACGATCTTACGGCCCCAGGAGGACATTTTTGTTTTGCGATTGAAGCCCGGAGTCATGGAGGAACGGTACCGGGATGAACCCGAATCCCTGCGCAGTCTGGATGTGACGGTTTTGACCCGTTTGGTGATGATGGATCTGCTCGGATACGCCCAGGCATGCCTTGACGATGAAGAGAAAATCGCCTATCAGACCGGCGCCCTGCAGAGTGTGCAAAGCGTCCGTGATGGTGAGTTCGATATGGCCTTCATTTTGAATCCCACACCGATCGAACAGGTTAAGCGTATCTCCGAAGCAGGTCTGATCATGCCTCGCAAATCGACTTATTTTTTTCCAAAGGTCATTAGCGGCTTGGTGATCAACCCTTTGTGGTGAGGCTGGTGTCTGTGCCATCTTCGCCGGAGGCGCAGTGCAGTGGCATTTCATCGCCGGTTCAACGCTTTTTCGTAGGCCGCTTCCGAAAATCCCAGAATAACCGTATCATTAATCACGGCCAGGGGAACACCCGAGCGTTTCTCCAGTGCCTCGCGGCGCTTTGCCGCCGCGCTGTCCTTTTCGATATCATATTCTACGAACGGCACATTCTTGGATCGTAGATAATTTCGAGCCATTGTGCAGTACTTGCACCACTTGGTGACGTATAGCTCAACTTTTTTTGAGGCTTGAAACGGTTTGACTTCCGGAAGCTGTTTCGTGGAAGAGGATTGCGACGGCGCGGTGCCTTCAACCCGATCAGGTGCTTCCGAAGCGGTAACCGGCCATTGCGGTGGACTCGGGACGCGCTCCAGATCTTGAAACCGGTTGTCCGGAGGGGGCGGTTCGTCTGAAAAATGAACGCCGCCTTCTTCATCCACCCATTGATAGAGATCGGCAACGGCTGTGACCGCCACGCCAAGCATGGCGACGACCATTATTCCGATGAAGTACCAACGCTTGATCACAATGCCACCCATCTGTTTTTTGAGCACGGATGTTAAGGTGCGGCCAAGCTACTCTTCGGGCACGCGCCTGCTTTGATATTCTTCGTCACCCAGGGCATGATCGCGCAGGCGTTCAAAGATTCCGCAAGGCATGTGCGCGCACATTCCGCAGTGATCGAGTTTCATCTGGGATGCGCAACAGCTGTAGATCGGGCATACGGGGGGTTTCATCCGTGCGCTCCAGAAGGGTTCCCCCCGCGACGCCCTGCATCCACGGCATGCCTTGCCGTAATAATCGCAAGCGGAACATTGGAGCCCGCAAGGAGATGTTGAATCCTGGGTGTTCATGGCGCCTCGGATGCCGCGTGATTGTACCGTGATCTTGATCGATGGCGCTACAGTACACGATAACTGGCGTATAAAAAAGCACAAAGCTGCATGCAGATCCTTGCTCAGGTTTTCAAGGCGATGCAGATGCCGTCCTGCTCAGGTGAATGTCCCGGCAAAAACGTCCATAAGTTGGCGATTTGCCATTCGGAACTGTCGGTGATCGCCTGGTTGAAGGCATCCGAGGCTTGAAAACCCGTGTTGTCCACCACCAGAAGTCCGTTAAGCGGCAGCAGGCGTGCGCAGTGGGGCAGGGCGGTAATATAATCTTCCTTTTCGATATCGAGGAAGATCATCTGCACCGGATCCCACCACTGCGCAAGGGATTGCAGCGCATCGGCGCAGCGCACCTCGACATGGTCCGAAAGGCCGGCCCTTTCAATATTGGCACGGGCACGGGCTGCCATGATCGGATCGGATTCGAAACTGGTGACGCGGCCATCGATCTGGCGGCAGGCAAGACCCAGGAAAATGGTCGAGTACGCGAAGGCGGTGCCCAGTTCGATGATGCGACCGGCCTTGCTTAATCGGGCCAGGAGATAGAGCAGTTGGCCGGCCGCCGGGCCGATGATGGGAATGCGTTCCCGGCGAGCTTCACGCTCCAGGGAAAGGAGCAGCTCCGATCGCTCCGGCAAGAACTGCCGGAAGTAGGCATAAGGTTCGGCAACCATGCTCATGGCGGTTCTCCTTTACGCTTGATCGACAGGTCGTAACGTAAAGCCGATGCAGGGATATGCAATCGGCGCCGGGTGAGGTGTACGCGGCTCGACAAAAGGCTGTGGGCATGATATCTGCGGCCTGGGTTTCCTGAAGAGGATCCATTCATGCCTGAGCTGCCTGAAGTCCAGACCGTCGTAGACGACCTGATCGGCGCAGGGATCGTGGGATGCACCATCACCCGCGCAACGGTCCGCTGGCCCCGCACTATTGACCGGCCAACCGCCGAAATGTTCTGCAGGCGGATCCGCGGACGCAAAATTCTGAGCATTCACCGGCGTGCCAAATACCTGGTCTTTACGCTGTCCGACGGTCTATCCATGGCGGTTCACCTGCGCATGACCGGACGCTTCGAATTGGGACGGGGCCGAGAGATGCCCGGAAAACACGTCCATGTGGTCCTGGCGCTGGAGGATGGCCGGCAGCTTCAGTTCCACGATACACGCAAGTTTGGACGTTTTTACCTGATGGAAGATCCTGATTCGTTTTTTGCCCGCCTGGGCCCCGAGCCGCTGGCAAACGATTTTACGGCCCAGCGCCTGGCTGCTATGCTGACCGGAAAGCGCAGGCAAATAAAACCTTTGCTGCTGGATCAGTCCTTTATCGCCGGCCTCGGCAATATCTATGTGGATGAAGCCCTCTGGACGGCGCGCCTCCATCCGTTGCGGCCGGCATATACATTAACCCCGAAGGAGGTCAGGGCCTTGCAGCGGGCCATCCGCAAAGTTTTGAAGCAAGCCTTGCGGAATTCCGGAACGACGCTCGGACGGGGGGTCAGCAACTTTTATTCGCTGAGCCGCGGCCGAGGCCGGAACGCAACAGAACTGGAGATTTTCCGACGCAACGGCCAGTTGTGCCGACGCTGCGGCACGACCGTGGACCTGCTCAAAGTAAGTCAACGCAGCACGCACATTTGCCCCAGGTGCCAGCCGCTGCATGGAACCGAATGACGCGACTGGCACCTTTTGCTACGTTATCACAACAAAGCCATTGATATCCTGCAATTTGCGGACAACGCGATCCAAGATGACGCGCGCGGGATTTTCATCCCCCTGATCGCTTTGACGCAGGCACGATTCGAGCAAGGCCTCATTGCCCTGCCATATCTGGAATTCATCGTTTAGATAGGGGGTAACCTTTTCGCACAGGAAGTCGTAGTCTTCGTGATTGAGCTCAGTCAATACCTGTAAGTGCTGGATCAATAAATCGGATATCAACAATTCGGCTGCTTCGTCCACAGTGCTCGGCAGGCGATAGCCAGCTTCTTTGTCATACATGGTATTCCTCATAAGTCTCCTGGATTTTGAATCGCGTCGACATCGAAACATAAGTCCGTGTTCAAGGTCAACTTATGCGATTCAATATTAAGTCGGTCGCTCTCGATTTTTATAACTTACTCAATCCAATAATGAATTTTTTCTGGATAACCCGCTTTCCCATGGACCAATCTACTGGAATCACTGAACGCGGTGGGGGAGGAGGAGACAGACGGCCGAGATGGATAGAGCGCAAGGGAATGGGGTCTGCATACAATCTGAATACAGTCTTTACCTTATTTCAGGGTGGCACACAAGCCCATTTTTGAGATATGACATTCGAGAATATTAAAGGAGTATAGGATACAATGGATATCACTGGTGCGGGATCTTTGCCCCAATCTGATCCCGAACAGATCGTGGCCGAACTGGTGAAGGCGCTCAAACCGCTGCGCTTCGCGCTGCCCGTCAGTCATGTTTATAATCCGCTGATTTACGCCCAACGCGCCTTTCTGCTGTACTGGCAACGGTATGGCAGCCAGGGGAAAGAAGTGGTTTTCTTAGGGATGAACCCAGGCCCCTGGGGCATGGCCCAAACGG
>DDYQ01000082.1 GCA_002348005.1 Desulfobacteraceae bacterium UBA2230
GCCCTGGGGGCCTGGCACATGCATGCGTGGGGCACCACCCGCGAGCAGATCGCCATGGTCGCCTCCAAAAACCACTTCCATGGATCGATGAATCCCCTTGCCCAGTACCAGTTCGAAGTGCCGCTGGAAAAAGTACTGGCGGACTACGAGGTCAGCTGGCCTCTGACGCGCGCCATGTGTGCGCCCCTGGGCGATGGAGCCGCCGCTGCCATTCTCTGTTCCGGGCAGTATTTACGTAAGCTGCCGGCGGCCATCAAGGAGCGGGCGATCAAGATTCTGGCCAGTACGGTTGCCGGTGGGCGCCAGCGGGGCATGCTGGAAAAGGCCGTCGGCGCCATGGCCGCCGAAAAAGCATATTACCTGGCAGGCGTCGTTCCCGACGATATCGACCTGGCCGAAGTGCACGACGCCACTGCTGTCGGCGAGATCCTGCAGACCGAGAACCTGGGGTTCTGCCCGCCGGGTCAGGGCGGCAGACTGGCCCAATCGGGGGCCACGCGCTTCGACGGCCGCAAGCCGGTGAATGTATCCGGCGGCCTGGAATCGAAAGGACATCCCATCGGAGCTACCGGTTTGTCCCAGATCAACGAAATCGTCACCCAGCTTCGAGGCGAAGCCGGCAAAAGACAAGTACGCAAAGCTGATATCGGGTTGGTCGAAAACGGCGGGGG
Source organism: Desulfobacteraceae bacterium UBA2230 (assembly GCA_002348005.1). The sequence continues at coordinate 672 of DDYQ01000082.1, forward strand.
CATCGTATCGGTGGAAGATTTCTGCTGCGCGGTGACCCTCCTGCAGAAAACCGCGCAGTAATCATTGTCACCATAAAAGTGAGGTTGCTTATGAATTTGAAGACAGCCCAATTCCTGTTGAAAGGTTCGCTGAAGAAGTTCAGAGATCGGGTCGTGATGAAACTCGACGGCTGCGAACTGACCTACGCCGAGCTGGACCGACGATCCAACATCCTGGCCAACGCCTTGGCCGGCCTGGGATACGGGCCGGGCGACAAGGTGATCATGATTCTGCCCAACAGCATCGAGATCGCCGTCATCAGCGTGGCCATCATGAAAACCGGCGCGGCCATCACCTCGCTCAACATATGGCTCAGCGCCCGTGAGATCGGTTATATCCTGAAAGATTCGGGCGTAAAGGCGATCTTCGTGGCGCCGGAGTTCTACGAGCTGGTCCAAAAAGCCAAGGGCGAGATGCCCCGGATCGAGCACGTGATCGCCGTGGGCGCGGAGTTCCCCGAAGATTTCACCCACTACGACCGCTTGGTGGCCGGTGGCTTAGACAAAGAGCTTCCCCCCAATGCCGCGGAGGGCGATCTTTTCCTGATCTCCTATACCGGCGGCACCACCGGTACGCCCAAAGGGGTGATGCAGACCCAATCGGGATTGTACTACAATCTGCTCTCCCATTGCCTTGAGCTCGGTATGACCCACGACGAAAGACTTCTTCTGATGACGCCCTTGTCCCACGCCGCCGGCTTGTTGATGTTCCTGGGCATGCTCAAGGGCGCCCAGATGATCGTGGAGAGTAAATTCGACCCTTTCCGGGCCCTCGAACGCATCGAACAGGAACGCATTACGACGCTATTTGCCGTCCCCACCATCATTTACGTCTTTCTGGATATTCTCAAGCAGAAGCCATATGACATGCGGTCGCTAAGGCAAATCACCTACGGCGCCGCCCCGATCTCCGAGAAGCGCCTGGCCGAGGCGCTGAACGTGTTCGGCCCGATTTTCATGCAGGCCTACGGTCTCACCGAGTGCCCCAGCATGATCTCCATTCTGACCCCCTATGACCATCTAAGATCCTTGGACGATCCCGCCATCCTGCAAAGCTGCGGCCGGCCTGCGCTGATGTGCGCGGTGCGCATCCTGGATGAACAGAATAACGACTTACCTCCGGGCGCGGTGGGAGAAATTGCGGTGCGCTCCCCCTATCTGATGAAAGGCTATCACAACAAACCGGAGGAAACCGCCAAGGCGCTCACGCCAGATGGCTGGCTGTTGACGGGCGATATGGGGAAACTGAGTACTGACGGCTATCTCTACCTGGTTGACCGCAAGAAGGACATGATTATCAGCGGCGGCATGAACGTTTACTCCATCGAAGTCGAAGAGGTCATCAACAAGCATCCCAAGGTCAGGCAGGCCAGCGTGATCGGCGTGCCCGACGATCACTGGGGCGAGGCGGTGACGGCGGTGGTCGTCGCCGAAGAAGGCTGCAGCGAAGCAGAACTCCTCGATTTTTGCCGGAGCAAGATGGCCAAGTATATGCAGCCCAAAAACGTCATCTTCCAGAACCAGTTGCCGCAGACCACCGTCGGCAAGATCGATAAAAATGCGCTGCGCGCCGCTTTCTGGAGCGGTAAAGCGCGGAATGTCAATTAAGCAAAAGCACCGGAATAAATCGGGAGGGTCGAAGAAATGGATCTGATGTTCAAGGACAAGGTGGCGGTGATCACCGGCGCCGGAAACGGGCTGGGCCGGGCGTATGCCCTGGAATTGGCTCGCCGGGGAGCCAAGGTGGTCGTCAACGATTATGGCCTGACCCTCAGCGGAAACGAACGTACCTCTGAGTATGCCGAAAAGGTCGTTGCGGAAATCGTTGGCGGGGGAGGACGGGCCATGGCCGATTTCAACAGCGTCGCCGATGAGGCGCAGGCCGGCGAGATCATCCGCAGAGCCCGGGAATCCTACGGCCGGGTCGACATCCTGATCAACAATGCCGGCTTTTTGA
>DDYQ01000257.1:0-806 GCA_002348005.1 Desulfobacteraceae bacterium UBA2230
TCCAGCCGCAGGTGGTGAAGTAGAAAATAGTGTCGCTGCGCTTGAGATCGGTGTGCAGGATCTGCTCTTTGAGCTGATGCAGCAGGATGCCGCCGGCGCTCTGCACCATGCATTTGGGCAGGCCGGTGGTTCCGGAAGAGTACATGATGTACAGCGGATGGTCGAAGGGCAGCTGGCTGAATTCGATATCGCCGGCCGGATAGTCGGCGATGAAGTCGGCGTAGGCCACGGCGCGGGAAATGGCGTCGATTTGCGGCTGCGCCTGGGTATAGGGCACCACCACGATCTTGCGGATCGAGGGGATCTGCCGGACGATCTGGCCGATGCGCTCCAGGGAGTCGAGCCGCTTGCCTTTGAAGAAATAACCGTCTGCCGTGAACAGGACTTTGGGCTGGATCTGGCCGAAGCGATCGAGCACGCCCTTGATGCCGAAGTCGGGTGAGCAGCTCGACCAGGTGGCGCCCAGGCTGGTAGCGGCCAGCATGGCGGCCGCGGCTTCGGGCATGTTGGGCATGAACCCCACCACCCGGTCACCCGGTTGAACGCCTTCGTTTTTCAAGGCGGCGGCCAGGCGGGAAACTTCGGCGTACAGTTCGGCATAGCTGAGGCGCCGGCGCATCTCGCCTTCGCCGTAAAAAATCAGCGCAGTCCGGTCGTCGCGATAGCGCAGCAGATTTTGGGCGAAGTTGAGGCGGGCGCCCGCAAACCATTTGGCTCCCGGCATTTTGGTGGCATCGTCGATCACCTGGTCGTACGGCCGGGAGGCCTGGATGTCGGCGTACTCCCACCAGGCGGCCCAGAAATCG
>DDYQ01000257.1:816-2590 GCA_002348005.1 Desulfobacteraceae bacterium UBA2230
TTGACCCACTGCATGAAGCGGTACATGTTGGTTTGTTCGATCCGGTGTTGCGATGGTGCCCATAATGGTTTGGCCATGCTGACCTCCATAGCGGCGGATTGCATCCGCGTATTAGAAAAAAAGTGAGGGTGGGATGATCTTTAATATTCCGGAAGCGCCAGGCTTGTCAACCGACCGGTCGGTAAATTTCGCCAGCCTTTGATTGAGGGAATGATTTTCCCTTTCATCAACGCTCGGATCAATGTAAAGAACAGCCATGCACTACGAAGGCAACATCATCCGTCCGCCCAGCGAAGCCAACAGCATCCTGCTGCAGGTCACGGTGGGCTGTTCGCGCAACAAATGTACCTTTTGCGGCACTTACCGGGGCGAGCGCTTCAAGATCAAATCCGATGACGTCATCCTGGAGGATATCGCTTTTGCGGCTCAGTATTGCCGGCGCCAACGACGCGTTTTTCTGTGCGACGGCGATGCCCTGATCCTGCCCCAGGCACGTCTGGTCCACATCCTTTCCGCCGTTCGGGACCAGTTGCCGTGGGTCACGCGCGTGGGAGCTTACGCCAACGCCAAGAGCCTGGCGATGAAGCGCCCGGAAGAACTGGTCGAACTGCGCGCTCTGGGCCTGGGCATCCTTTATATGGGGTTGGAGAGCGGTGATGACGCCACCCTGACGGCCATCAACAAAGGGGCCGACAGCGCCAAAATGATTGCCATGGGTCGCAAGGCCTTGGCGGCCGGCTTCAAGCTCTCGGTCACCGTTCTGCTGGGCATTGCCGGCACCAGGCGTTCGCAAGCCCATGCGGAAGCCACCGGCCGGGTACTGTCGGCGATCGATCCCGACTATGTGGGTGCTCTGAGTCTGATGCTGGTGCCGGGCACGCCCCTTGCCGCCGATTGCGACGCCGGACGCTTCGAATTGCCTGGACCGCGCGAGATGCTCCTGGAACTGCGCACCATGTTTGCCCACACGCACCTGAGCCAGGGCCTCTTCCATGCCAATCACGCCTCCAACTACCTGCCCATCAAGGCACGCCTGCCCCGGGATCGGGAGACCGTACTGGCCCTCATCGATCATGCGCTGGAGGGCAAGGTGGCCCTGAAGCCGGAGTGGCTGCGCGGGTTGTGAGAAGACATCGGTACGTTTCGTCCGGCGCAGCATCCAGGCCCGCCGATCGATGAAAGCTCGATACCGGTTTCACCTTGCGTCGGATTCGCGATTCCATCGACCCGACCGGATTGCATTCCCGTTGGGTCCGGGAGCCATTCGGCGCAGCAGATTTCCACCTTCCGCCCGACCCTTGCATTGCTTTTCGATCCAGTGTATCACGCAGCGGTTGTCACTACTCGATTCAAAGGAGACGAACATCATGGCCCCCGGCAAGACTCCCGATCCCAGTCTCGATCAAATGTGCGTCAACACCATTCGGACGCTCTCGATGGATGCCGTCCAGAAGGCCAACTCGGGCCACCCGGGTGCACCCATGGGACTGGCGCCGGCCGGTTACGTGCTCTGGACGCGCGTCATGCGGCACAATCCGCAAAATCCGGACTGGCCCAACCGCGACCGCTTCGTTCTCTCGGGCGGTCATGCCTCGATGCTGCTTTACAGCCTGCTCTATCTGACCGGGTATGACCTCAGCCTCGACGACATCAAGGCCTTCCGTCAGTGGGGCAGTAAAACCCCCGGCCACCCCGAATACAGACATACGGCAGGCGTCGAAACCACCACCGGTCCGCTGGGGCAGGGTGTGGCCAACGCCGTGGGCATGGCCAT
>DDYQ01000205.1 GCA_002348005.1 Desulfobacteraceae bacterium UBA2230
CCCGACGACCACAATGGCCTCAACAAGCCGGGCCATTTCGTAGATTTCGGCCTGGCGTTTTTCGGTCGAATCGCAGATCGTGTCGAATACGATGTAGTGCGGGTAGTGCTCGGCCGTCCAGGTTTTGATGTGGTGGTAGAGCTGCTGATTCTGGGTTGTCTGGGCCACAATGATTGCGCGCTCGAATCGGGGCAGCGCCTTCAGTTGTTCGAGAGAGCCGACCACATGGCCGTTCCCTTCTGCGAAGCCCAGCAATCCGATCACCTCCGGATGATCTTCGTCTCCAACGATGATCACTGCACAGCCCTTTCGGGCATGGCTTTTGATGATCGACTGAACTTTCACCACCCGCGGGCAGGTCGCATCAATTACCGTAAATCCAGCCCTTCTAAGGTCCTGTTTGGTTGCCGGCGGTACGCCATGGGCGCGCACCAGAACCGTGCCGCTGCCGCGGTCCGGAATTTCGGTGAGGACCGTGACCCCTTTTTCGGCGAACAATGAAAGCACTTGCGGGTTATGGATCAGCGGACCATAGGTATAGTAGGGGCCCTTGTATTTAGCAGGTGTGTCCAGAGCCATTTCAACGGCTCTGCGCACACCCATGCAGAAACCGGCGTTTTTGGCGACGACAACCTTCATCTCAGCAGGATTTTATGATCCACCAGGGACAGGGCGTAAATACTGGCTTTGACAAATTTTTGCTCACCAAAAATATTGACCAGACGCAATCCTTGCGCTTCAGGTTCGACCTTATCGACCGACTCCATTATCAACTGCTCTTGTTCACCATGGAGGAGATACGCATTCGCTTCACACATAGCCATTTCCTTTTTTCAAGCGCACCCAGTAGCAGCATGCCTCGATTACATTGATGTTTTCTGATCCTTACCCGGGGAGACACCCAGGCAGCGCGTCAGCAGAGTCTCCACCAATTCTGCAACCAGATGCGGAAGGGGTCCTCCGGACCCGCCGATTATGGTCACATTCTCCTGCGTCAGAGGCAGCAGCAGTTTGGGAGCCGCGCTGGAGGACACGCTGGCCGCCATCGCGGCGGTTACTTCGCCCATCATCGAATGCGCCAGAACAATGGCCAGGGGACCGACGATCACGTCCACCTGCTGGGCGGTGCGCACGATGGCATTTTCACCCGAAGCCCCACGATTGGCCTTGGCCTTGAGCATCTGGGCAGTGGCGATCGCGTTGGTTCCTAAGGCCACGATCTCCACCGACTCTCCAAGCACTTCCTTGATTTTCTGAATAATGGCGCTCCCGATTCCTCCGCCCTGCCCGTCGATGACCGCAATTTTCTTCCGCATGGCCGTGTTTGATCCTTAAGGAGTTCGCATCTGCCCGCTAATCAAAGTTTGGCAATCCGGCGCGTCATACGCCGTTTACTCCTGGGCAGTCGCCGCGCCGGGCCTTTTTTACGGGTGGTCCTGCGTCGTTCATCTTTGGAATCGGACCCTGCGCCATCGCCCTGAGCCAGAAAATGCGCCATCCTGATCCGTTCTTCGAACTGGGGAGCCCCGATGGTGGTGGCGCCTTTTGACTCTGCATAGCGCACGATATCATTATCCGAAGTGACCACCAATGCTTTTTCTTTTTCCCGCGCCGCCATTTGTTTGATCACCGCGTCGGCTGCTTCCCCGGGCTGGGAAAAGCGCAGGTCGATCCCCCTCAGGCGATCGCGTCGTGGGAGCCCCGTCTCCGCCTGCGCACCATCGAACACCACCGTAATTCGATATCCCTTGGCTTTCTTGTACTCCGCCAGAAGATCCACCAGGGCTTCACGGCCATGCTGCAGATCGAGCCTTTCGATTTCTATTAACAGCCTGGATTGGCGAATTAGATTGTAACCGTCGATGATGATATGCAACCGGCCTCCTATTTGCTCGACTGGCCTCACGCAGCACCGGAGGAAATCGCGCAGGACCGCAAACCAGGCAAATCCGAAGGGAAGCGTCAGGTGGGCGCGTTGAGCAATTCCAGCAAGCGATCAAGATCTTCACTGCTGAAAAATTCGATTTCGAGACGACCTCGTTTGCCGCGCTGTTTAATCTGAACCCGTGTGCCGAATCGGCGCGACAATTCTTCGGCGACACTTGCCAGATGGCGTTGCTCTGAACTCTCTTTTTTTTCGGCTGCCGGTTGGACGCCGGCGCGCAGGCGTTTGACCAGTTCCTCGGTCTGACGTACCGACAGTCCCTTGCGGATTATGGCTTGCCAGGCTGCATTCTGCTGCGCGGAAGAATCGGTTCCGAGCAACGCCCGGGCGTGCCCCATGCTCAGGCGCCCGTCCACGATGCTGGCCTTGATCGGTTCGGGCAAGTGCAGCAGTCGCAGGAAGTTGGCTACCGCTGAACGGCTTTTCCCGACCCGCACGGCAGCCTGCTCCTGGGTCAGACCGAATTCCGAGATGAGCCGTTGATACGCATAGGCCTCTTCCATGGGGTTCAAATTTTCACGCTGGATGTTTTCCACGATCGACATCTCGAGCATCTGATGATCAGAGACATCCTTGATCACCACCGGAACGTGCGTCAGGCCTGCCATTTTGGCGGCCCTCAGGCGCCGTTCTCCGGCGACCAATTCGTAACCGGATTCGGCTCTGCGAACCAGAATCGGCTGAAGAATCCCCTGCTCACGGATCGATTCGCTCAGCTGCGCCAACTCCTCGGGCGCAAAGTGAGCGCGCGGCTGATAGCGATTGGGATGGACCAGATCGATATCGCATTCCATGTAGTGCCGCTCGGTTTGATTTTCCCGATCCGCGGCGATCGGTCCGCTTTCGGGAATCAAGGCATCGAGCCCGCGGCCCAGCGCCAGCTTTTTCCGTTTTTTGGGTGTGGATTCGCTGCTTTTGTGGACTACCGGCATTTGCTCTTTCCTTTGCTCGCGAGTTCCGGCGATTTCGATTTTTCAGGTAGGGCTAGTTCCGTGCGCTGCTGTGCATTATTTCGCGTGCCAGATCGAAATAACTTTGCGAGCCGATCGAGGCGGCGTCATACAGCAAAATGGGCTTGCCGAAACTGGGCGACTCCCCCAGACGCACGTTGCGCGGTATGATGGTCTTAAAAACCAGCTCTTTGAAGTGCGCCTCGGCATCCTCCGCAACCTGATGGGATAAGTTGGTACGCTTGTCGAACATGGTCAACAGAATTCCCGCGATCTGCAGCTGTGGATTCACCCCGCGCCGTATGCGCTGGTATGTCTGAATGAGCTGGCTCAGCCCTTCCAGAGCGTAGAATTCACACTGCAGCGGAATCAGCAAAGAATCGGCTGCCGCCATGGCATTGACGGTCAATAAACTGAGCGAAGGCGGACAGTCGATCACGATGTATTCGTACTCATCCCGAATAGGCGCAATCAGCTGTTTTAACGCCGACTCCCGGTTGGGTTGTCCCATCATCTCGATGTCGAAACCGATCAACTCGACCCGTGAAGGCAAAACCTTGAGCATTTGGATCTGCGCATCCCGCACCAGATCGGTGACTGCGACCTGGCCGATAAGGCCGTGATAAAGGGTATGCCGCAACCGGGATTTATCCAGACCGATCCCGGTCGTCGCATTGGCCTGGGGGTCACAGTCCACCAGCAGGGTTTTCTTTTCGAAAATGGCCAGCGCCGCGGACAGATTGACCGCCGTGGTCGTTTTGCCGACNNTGATTGGCTATGCATATGATTTTACCCATCGCGGCGAACCTATCATAAAGCACATGGTTTGAAAAGCGGATAGAAATATGCCATGATAATGGTCACTTTAACGTCCGAGCGGCGGCTGCGCATGGTGGGCGTCTCCGCGGAGTATGGAAACCGACTGCATATGCCAACCCCCAAGGGTTATATCAACGCGGTGCTGGTGCTTCTTTTGTCTCTGGTCTGGTGCGCCCCGGCCAGGGCCATTTCGATTAAGGATGAAGAACAGCTGGCTCGCGAATTTCTGAAGGTCGTCGCCACGCGGTTCGATCTCATTGAGGATCCGATGATCGTGGGGTATGTGAATCAAGTCGGCCGTAAAATTCTGGCCCAGGTGCCTCCCCAGCCCTTCAAATTCCGTTTCTACGTCATCAAGGAAGATACTTACAACGCTTTTGCCATCCCGGCCGGACACATCTTTATTAACAGTGGCCTGCTGGCAGTAATGGAGTCGGAGGATGAACTGGCCGGTATTCTGGCGCACGAAATCGCCCATGTCGTAAACCGGCATATTTCCCAACGCATCGAACGGTCCAAGAAAATCGACATGGCCACCCTGGCGGGAGTCGTGGCCGGAGTTTTTCTGGGCGTTGCCAGCGGCAATGCCAGTGCCGCCCAAACATTATCAATGGGTTCGGTGGCCGCCGGTGTTTCGGCCCAACTGGCTTACAGCCGGGAAGACGAGAATCAGGCCGATCAGTCGGGACTGGTCTATATGCGCAATGCCGGTTTTTCGGGCGAGGCGCTGTTGAGCGTACTGAAGAAAATCCGGGGCAAGCAGTGGTTCGGCACGCGCGAAATTCCGTCCTACATGATGACCCACCCCGCTCTCGAGGATCGCATCGCGCACCTCGATACGGATATCACGGTGCTGAACCAGAAAGGTGACGCTTACGCCCAAACCGATCCCCTGGGATCCGACCGGTTCGATAAAGTCAATATCCGCCTTACGGCATTGTATGAAGATCCGGATGCAGCCTTTCAGCATTTCCAATCTGCGGTCAATCGAGACCCGGAGAACCCCGCTCAGGCTTACGGCTATGGGCTGATACTTGCCCGCAAGGGTAACCGGACCGAAGCGGTCCGCTATCTGAAGCAGGCGCTGGCCAGAAATGCGCTCGACCCTGTAATCTTGAGTGATCTCGGACGGATCTATTTTCTGGACGGACGCTATGCAGATGCCATCGGGACCCTGGAAGGCGCCGTATCGCTGTCCAATGAAAACGGCGACGGACTCTTTTATCTAGGCCGCACCCGTATGGAACTCGGGCGGTTTCAGGCCGCGGTCGATGCTTTCGAAAAACTGCTGGAGATCTACCCGGACTATCGTCCGGTATACCAGTTTCTGGGCGAAACTTACGGCCGCCTGAATCGTCTGCCTGAAGCGCACTTTTATCTCGGTCTGTTTCACTTCAAGAAAGGCGACTACACGACGGCACACTTCCACCTGTCCAGGGCACAAAAGGAGCTGGTCGATCCGGCCAAAGTGGAGCTGGTGAAGCAGCTGCTGGAAGAAATCCGGAAGACCCCCAAGATGGAGCAGCGCAGATGACGGTATCGCCATTTCCAATTAGGCACGGTCAAAATATGCGAACTGCATGCTGAATGTGCCGCGGCCTTGGGTTGCCGATCGCAGACTTGTAGAGTAACCGAACATCTTGGCCAGCGGCACGGTCGCCCTTATCTGCTGAACCCCCAGCTTGGGCTCGATCAGTTCGATTTTACCGGAGCGCCCGTTTAAATCGCCGATCACTTCACCCATGAACTCTTCAGGCACAATAACTTCCACCTTCATGATGGGATCGAGCAGATAGCTGTTGGCGGCTGCCAAAGCCTCTTTGCAGGCCATGTTGGCGCCGACCCGAAAGGCCAGCTCGGAACCCTGGCCTTCTTTGTAGGCGCCACCGATCAGTTCGGCCTGTACGTCAACGACCGGGTAACCCATCTGCGTCCCGCTCTCCAGAGCTTCCAGAACGCCTCTTTCCACCGCCGCCAGGTGAATCTGGGGAATCGCCGACTCGTCTGCTCGATTGATGAAACGGTTGGCAGTACCTCGGGGTAACGGACTCAGGCGCAAACGCACTTCGCCGTAATGCCGCTGGCCGGCCACCTCCCTGTCGAATATGCCGGTCGCTTCGGCGCTGCGTTCTATACTCTCGCGGTAAACGACCTGAGGTTTGCCCACGTTAACCTGAGTGTTGAACTCCCTGCGCATGCGGCTAATGATAACGTCCAGATGGAGTTCTCCCATGCCCGACAGGATCATCTGGCCGGTATCCTCGTCCTGACGCACCCACAACGTCGGGTCCTCGGCCGTGAATTTCTCCAGGACCTCCTGAAGCCTGTCTTGATCGGAGTGCGTTCTGGGTTCTACGGCTATCGAAATCACCGGTTCGTAGAAATCAATTTGTTCCAGCAGAACGGGTTTGTCCGGGGGGCAAAGAGTTTCACCGGTGGAAGACTCCTTAAGGCCTACAATGCCGACGATACTCCCGGCGGTAGCCACATCGATGCGTTCGCGCTTGTTGGCATGCATCTGCAGCAGACGGGAGACTTTCTCTTTAATTTTGCGTGAAGGATTGAAGACTTCCTGACCGCTCTCCAGACGCCCGCTGTAAATGCGGACAAAGCAAAGCTTGCGACCCTCCATCATGGAGACTTTGAAAATCAGGGCGGCAAGCGGTTTGTTTGCGGCCGGCGGGCACACGATGACCTCCCCGCTTTCCGGATGTGTTCCTTTGATGGGCGGCAGATCTTCAGGGCTCGGCAAATAGTCAACCACCGCATCCAGCAAGGGCTGGATGCCTTTGTTCTTCAATGCACTGCCGCACAATACGGGAACCAGTCGCAGATCAATGGTTGCTCTGCGAACCGCGGCTTTCAGGTCCTCATTGTGGATCGGTGCCTCCGCCAGATAGGCCTCCATAATACCGTCATCCACATCCGCCAGCGTTTCAATCAGTTTTTCACGGTAAGACTGAGCCAGATCCTGGGCTTCCTGCGGGATGTCGATTGAGCGGTACGTGGCCCCCAGCGTATCGTCGTCCCAGATAAAAGCCTGCATCTGAATCAGGTCGATAACGCCAGCAAAGGACTCCTCTTCGCCATAGGGCAGCTGCACGATGACAGGTACTGCCTTCAAGCGCGACTCGATCATGCGCACCACATTTAAAAAATCGGCGCCGATACGATCCATTTTATTGATAAAGGCCAGTTTAGGAACATGGTACTTGTCCGCCTGCCGCCAGACCGTCTCGGACTGCGGCTCGACNNGTAGCGTTTCATCTGCTGATCGACCGTGATCGACTGGGACTGGACGCCCCCCACGGAACACAGTACCAGGACGGCTCCGTCAAGAACACGCAGGGACCGTTCCACCTCGATGGTGAAATCGACGTGACCGGGGGTATCGATGATATGGATTTCCCGGTTCTTCCAGGGGCAGGCCGTAACCGCCGAAGTAATGGTGATGCCGCGTTCCTGCTCGTCGACCATCCAGTCCATGACGGCTTCGCCATCATGGACCTCACCCATTTTGTGGGAACGTCCGGTATAGTATAAAATCCGCTCGGTAACCGTCGTCTTGCCCGCGTCTATATGGGCAATGATTCCGATGTTGCGGATATTTTGCATTTTTATGGACTTGCTCATCTCGCTCACAACATATTGGTTGCCAGGGCATTCTCCAGACCGACGCGACCGGCTCGAACTGGGGACTTCATGCTCGGCTCTGCGGACCGGACCTTGCCTCGTTAATCAGCAGTTCCACCAGCTTCGTTAAACGGCGCATCGGTGATGCGCTCGTACTGGAAAGCATTCCCCGTAAGAGATGCGCGATCTGCTATTTCACCGGATTTCGCCGCGTATCGGCTCGGCCTTTTCAGCAGGCGGTACTTCGGTCATTTTCTTCGCCGTCAGTCATCCTGATGCACAGCAGCCTGATGGCCGCCCCACACCAGTAGCGGAGCCTGGTTCTCCATTTCAGGAAAGGCCTGTATTTAAGCCAATTATAGGGGGATGTCAAGGGAACCGCCTCGCTGTCGGAACGTTCGTCGGCAATTCGGTCGGTGTCATGACAGAGGCCAGTGCGAGAGCAGCGGGTACAATCGCTCTCCAAATCCGGAGAGCGACCGCAGCGATCCGGCGCACGATTCCGATTCGGGGTTGCAATGCAGGTGTCAACATCGAAGAGGGTTAACCGCGGAAATATGACCGCTAGCGGCAAAACTGAATGAGCGTTGTCAGGATGCGCTTCTCAGGCGAAGCGTATGATACATGTAATCGAACACGTCGCGGTACTTGTCGAAATAGTGACGCCGGGCAGCGGTATAGCGCAAATTGAAGAACCTATCGGGCAGCAGCGCCCCATAGTATTCGCTCTGGGTTTCCAGGCCCAAAGGATCCATATACGTATACGTCAACCTGAATCCCATAACACCGCCCACCTCGACCGGTTCGTTGCCGAGCACCTTGAAATTGCGAATCTGCGGGTCAGCCTTCAGGTCGTCAAGCACGATCTCAGCCACCTCATGCGGCAACATGCGGGGTTCGATCCGCTTGCGCGTGAATCGGAAACTTTTATCCAATGCTCTTTCCTGAACAAAGATATAATGCAAATGCGTTCCATCTCTGGAAAACATCTCATAATCTGCCATGGCGAGCCGCATCCAGCCATCGGGAACGGCGATCGAAAAACGGGAAGTCGTGAGCGTGGCGGGCGCCTTTTGCCAGGGCCCGGCGGCGCAAGCGCAAAGGAGCACGATTCCAAACAGCCACATCCTTGATATGTGTTTGATCTTTATTCCAGACAAAGCTGCAAATACCCCCTGATGTATTTGTTTTCGGGCGCTTCTGGCGCTTCGGCCAGGCAATATTCGAATAAAATCCGGGCCGCTTTGAAATCCCCTGCTTTCAGGTGCAGGACGCCCAGCGCCCGATAAGCCGGCAAAAACCGCTGGTTCAGATGGATGGCGGTCTCAAAAGCATCCATGGCGCCTTGCAGATTGCGCTCGGGCTTGCCCAGGCGGATTTGCCCCATGATAAAGTACGCCTGAGGGTTATCGCTCACCATTTCCAGGTAACCTGCAATGCTGGCATCTGCGGTCTCCCAGACCCCACGCTGAACTGCGGCTTCTGCATTGGCCAGCAGAGCCGGCGCCGTTCGAACACGAAAGTCATTTCTATCAGAAAGGGAAGAACACACCATTCCCGCCGCCTCGGCGGCCAACAGTGTCTCGATGCCGGCAATGCGCTCCCCGAAGGACATCGGAGATGCACCCCTGGAAAACATAACGGGTGTTTTGTTGTTTTGAAAATCAGCCAGCATATCCAAAATCTGCTGCGGACAATAACCCGCTTGGCGAATCAGCCCCATTCCTTCCAGATCGGCTCTCTTCTCCGCCGCGGAGGTAAAATGGTCTCCGGCTTCAGTAAGTTCGCTTCCAAGGGCGGTATCCCTCACAAAGGCTTCCAAGGAATCACGCCGGGTATAGTGCACCAGTTCATGCGCGATGATCATCGCCAACTGGTCCTCGTTTTCCACCTGGGCCAACATACCGCTGGTCAGATAGCAGACGCCATTGGCATAAACAACCGCGTTGGGTTCGGGATTCTTGATGACCCGGATCGTCATTCGCGGCAAATCGGTTTCAACCAACTTCCATAGTCGAGCCACCAGCAATTCCAGGTAGGCGTCCAGTTGCGCGTCCTGGAGAAGCGGATGGCTTTGTTCGAGCGCCGACTGTTCCGAGAGGGCCATGCGCCATAAAAGGGCTTCTTTGTCGCTGGATTGGCATTCAGCTGCTGTAATCGAAACGGCGAGCAAAAGCATGCCCCATATGCAACAGCGGGTAGCTTTCACCGGATGCCTTCCATGAAATGCCCCAGAGCCGATTCGACGAGTGCCCGTATTCCAGCGTCTGTCTGCATTCCCAGATGCTGTTTATCCCTCTCCATATGGTACCAGATGATGCTGCCGGCCGGCTCGACGACGCCGATGCTGATCCAGTCTCTGGGCTGCACTGAGGACAGGTCTTGCAAGCCCATGACCAAAACGAGTGCGTCGGCGTTATGGGACCCGAGCAGGTCCGCCACGGAGCCCAGTCCATAGTCAAACGATTCAATTTTGTCGGGAAATATCTGAGGGCCGAACGTGTGCAGTTGGATGGAACGGTTGACGGCGCTGTAAAGGGATTGGATATCCCGCACCTCCGCCTGCGTGTTCAGTTGTTTGTCTGCGGTGTGGACAGTCAGATGTTTGGAGATCAGGACCCTGCGGACCGCCTGCTCGGCCAGACGAACCGCTTCCTGGCTCGCCTGCTCATTCCAGACCGCTTTTCCCTGGGCATTATCCTGCATGACGGCGATCTGCGGTGTGAGCAATAACACACTCCGTATCCCTTGAATATGGGTCGTATACTGCGGGTGGTATCGATCGGCGGACAGGCTGCATCCGACCATCCAGGACAGCAGCAGGAATAAAAACGGCAATCGTATCGTTATCTTCAACATCCTGTGTATATTTCCATTTCCTGCTCAAGGCGAACGGGTGATCGTCCTTGAGCTCACTGCAAAATTCAAACCAGGCCACCAATTTTATTTTTAATCAATTAATCGGCAGCTTACCTCACAGGGCGGAATTAGCGGCGATGCGGCTGACAATTCTGGGCAAAAGGCGTGACAAAAAAGCGATTGGTGCGGCTGGAGATCAGGGCGGTTCAAATTGACTTTAACGCCCGGATGCGTATAGTCAACTATCTGTATTCTTCGAAAGTAAAGAGGAAAAAGTGAAAAGGGGGAGCAGGAGATGAAACGGTTCGTTGCAATTGTATTGTTGGCACTGTTTTTAGGGGGATGCGGTCAGGCGGCTATGNNACCTATGCAGTCCGAATTTTGGCAGCACGACACCATGTACCGGAACACAGATCACCTGAAGTTCAGCTGGTTCGGCCATAACCAGCCCACTTCGGAAGACCGGGAGAAAACGGTCGAGCAGAACTGGTGGGGCATCGAAGTACCTTACGTGCCCGGCCAATAGGTGCATGACCCCTTAAAACCGAGCCAAGCTTCGGCTTGGCTCGGTTTTTTATTGGGCATCACACTCCGGCATTCTTTCCTTCATCGTCTTCAGGGGCTCGTAAAGCCTGCTTTTGAGCAGCCGACCAAAGGCGGGTCAGCCCTTCCTGCTCCCGATTGCGGGACCGAACCCGCATCCCCCATTCTATAACCATCAGTATCCCATAGAAAACCATCAACAGCACCACCAGCGTCGCCACCGCGATCAGAAAGTTTTTAATGATGTTCATCATAAGCGGCACGCTGAGGCTCTTTTCGCAGCTAAGCATTACGGGTGAACGGTTGCGACGGTCAAGATATATGGGCAGGTCTTCGATCACTCTCCTGTCAAGCCTGTTGTAACGTCTTCATAAGATATTGTGCGACGCCGCTCAAGTCGAATTCCGCTGATTTGTCCGTATACGGATCATTCAAGTTGAAGGGTTGCCATATTCGGCAAAGATACTAGATTGATATTAAATTCAATTATTAGGAGAGAACCATGGCTGAAAATACACGTGTGATGCGAACATTCGATATCATCGCCGCGGCATTGGTGATCATCGGGGGGCTGAACTGGGGTCTTGTGGGTTTTTTCGAATTTGATCTCGTGGCAGCCATTTTCGGTCCGATGAGCGCGATTTCTCGGGTGATTTACGTTCTCGTAGGGCTTTCGGCGCTTTATCAGGCAGTGCTGTGGCGCAATATCCAGCGCCGCTGGGAATGCCTACCCTGGCCCAAACCGAGCAAAGCTTAGCTTCAGCGTCTCCCGGTCCCGGCCGGGAGACCACTATCATCAGGCATTGGGTTTTTTCAGGCGGTCAAAAGCATAGGCGGCCGCTCCCAGGACCCCTGAGTTGCGTCCAAGGGAGGCCAGCCTGAAACGCGCCGCATCCCATGCAATGCGATAGGCTCGGCTTTTGGCCGTCGCGTAAGCGGATTCCAGAAACCGCCCTCCCAAATTGGTCAGTCCACCGCCCATCACGATAAGCTCAGGGTTGAAGACATTCAGCAGATTGGCCAGGCCGATGCCCAGGTACTGCGCCGTACGCTCAACGAGGTCCAGGGCGACGGTATCGCCTTGTTCGGCCGCGTCCTGAACCGTACGGGCGGTAATTTTCTGGGAATCTCCCTGCACCAGGCTGCCGATCAGCGTCTGCGTGCCGTGGTCGACCACCCGTCGCGCCTCACGGGCCAGAGCTGTTCCGGAGGCCAGGGCTTCCCAGCAACCCATATTGCCGCAGTTACACAGCGGACCGTCAGCCAGGATAGTCATGTGGCCGAGTTCGCCGGCCGTACCGATGGCGCCGGTATAAAGGCGCCCATCCAGGATAAGCCCACCGCCGATCCCTGTGCTGATGGTCAGATAGATCATATTACGCGTTCCCAGGCCGGCACCGAAGCGGTGTTCCGCCAGGGCAGCGGCGTTAGCGTCATTGATTAAAAAGATCTCCTGTTCATATCGTTCCTGAAGGACTTGTTGGATCGGCAACTGTTCCCAGCCGGGCAGATTGGGCGAAGTATAAATGATCCCGGTCTGCGGATTCGAGGGCCCGGGTGCACCAATGCCGATGGCTGCCATTTGCGTGATTTTTCTTTGGGATTGATCCATCGCCCGCTCGGCCGACCGGGCAATGGCTTCCAACACCGCCGCGGGCCCCAATGCGGCCGGTGTAATGCTGTGGTCGCGACCGAGCACTTGGCCGTGCGCGTCGATCACGGCGGTCAGAATTTTAGTCCCTCCCAGATCGATCCCCAAAACCATTTTATTTTCTCGATTCATGTGCACCTTCATTTCAGGGAGTTCCGGCCTTGAAAAGAACAACCCCCAGCGGCGGCAGCGTTATCATAATCGAATGGTTGCGGCCGTGCGAGTAAATTGGGGCCGCCTCGACACCGCCCATATTGCCTTGTCCGCTGCCGCCGTAATCCTGTGCGTCGCTGTTCAGGATCTCGCGCCAGAAGCCATCGCGGGGGGCGCCGATCCGGTAGTTGTGACGCGGCAGCGGTGTGAAATTGAGCGCGATCACGATCTCCTCCCCCGGCTTATAACTCTTCCGCAAAATGCTCAGGGTGCTGCGCTGGGCGTCGTTGCAGTCGATCCATTCGAAACCGGCAGGGTCGAAATCCAGGGTATGCAAGGCCGGTTCGGCTCGGTACGTCCGGTTCAGGTCCTCCATCCAGCGCAACAAACCGGCATGCAGGGGGTAATCCAGCAGGTGCCAGTCCAGGCTGGCCTCATGATACCATTCATTCCACTGACCGAATTCGCCCCCCATAAAGATCAATTTTTTCCCGGACTGGGCGTACATGTACCCGAACAGCAGTCTCAGGTTGGCAAACCGTTGCCAGTCGTCCCCCGGCATCCTGCGCAGCAGCGATCCCTTGCCGTGCACGACTTCATCATGCGACAGCGAGAGCACGAAATTCTCGCTGGCGGCATACATCATCCTGAACGTGAGCCGGTTGTGATGAAAGGAGCGGTGAATCGGATCCTTGCTCATGTAATCCAGAGTATCGTGCATCCAGCCCATGTCCCATTTCATTCCAAAGCCAAGTCCGCCCACATAGGTCGGGCGCGACACCATCGGCCAGGCGGTCGATTCCTCGGCAATCGTTTGTACGCCCGGGAAGTTCTTGTAAACCTCTTCGTTCAAGCGGCGCAGGAAACTGATCGCCTCCAGATTTTCGCGGCCGCCATACTCGTTCGGAACCCACCCGCTCTCGCCCCGACCATAGTCAAGGTATAGCATTGACGCCACGGCATCCACGCGCAACCCGTCCACATGGTACTTTTCGAGCCAGAAAACAGCGCTGCTGATCAGAAAGCTGCGCACCTCATTGCGCCCATAGTTGAAAATGAGGCTGTCCCAGTGAGGGTGGATGCGCTGACTCGGTTCGGAGTGTTCAAACAGGTACGTGCCGTCAAAGTACCCGAGTCCATGCTCATCGCTGGGAAAATGGGACGGCACCCAGTCCAGAATCACACCGATGCCGCGCTGGTGCAGGGCGTCCACCAGGACCATAAAATCCTGCGGTGTGCCATAACGGCTGGTGGGTGCGAAAAAGGACCCGACCTGATATCCCCACGAACCATAAAACGGGTGTTCCATGACGGGCAGAAGTTCGACATGTGTAAAACCGGTGCGCGCCGCATAATCGGCCAGTCGGACCGCCATCTCGCGATAGCTCAATGAACGGTTGCCGTCTTCGGGTACCCGCATCCAGGAACCCATATGGATTTCGTAAATGGCCATCGGGGACTGATGGCCGTTGGCGCGCTCACGGCGCTCCATCCAGTCTCGATCCTGCCATTGATAGCCGATATCCCAGACCACCGAGGCGGTTTGAGGCGACAGCTCTCCGAAGAAGGCAAACGGATCCGCCTTGGCGACCTGGTAGCCATTGTAACGCGAGACCAGATGATACTTGTAAACCGTTCCAACGCCGATCCCCGGAATAAAACCCTCCCAGATGCCGGAATTCCGGCGCGGCCTTAGAGGATGGTTTCCGGGGTTCCATTCGTTGAACCCGCCGATGACGGAGACCGATTCTGCATTGGGTGCCCAGATGCCGAAAAACGTTCCCTGCACCCCATCGATTTCCCCCGGGTGGGCGCCCAGATTTTCGAACAACCGAAAATGGCTGCCCTCGTTGAACAAATATACATCGTCGTCACTCAACCGTGACACGTCATGTCGCACGGTATGAGCCTCCTGGCCTTGTCGATTCATTAGGTCCCCGTTCTTTTCCGTTTTTAGGCGCTCTCCAAAATTCGGTTTTATGTCCGCTCGCGCATGATATCCAGAATGCCCTGAAGCGGAATACCGATCCAATCCGGCCGGTTATTAAGCTCATAGCCAAGTTCATAGATGGCTTTCTCGAGGATATGGGCTTCCAGCAAAATTACCATCTCTTCCGTGTCGCGCGGCATGAAAGCGCTTTCGGCGGTAGCCTCTAGATACCCTCTCAGGAAAGCGGCCCCGCTCCAGACATACCAAAGGGCGCGCCATGGCTCGGCGTTCTCGACCTTCACCGGTGCCCCCCTGTCGCGCAGGTTGAAAAGGGCCGCAAAGGATGCGTAGTGCAGGGAGCGCAACATACCCGCCACATCCCGCAAAGCGGAGCTCTTGGCACGCCTTTCACTGAGCGAACGCGCCGGTTCACCTTCGAAATCCATGATCATGAAGTCTTTGCCGGTGAACAGCACCTGACCGAGATGGTAGTCGCCGTGGGTCCGGATGCGCAGAGAAGTAAAATGGTGGTCTTTAATCGGCCGGAACCGCTCGACTATGGCCTTTTCCAGTGCCAGAACCTGCTGCACAGCATCCTGATGGGTCCGGGAAATGGCCGTTCGTTTTTCACTGAGCGTTCGCAGCACTTGGGTGCACAAACCGCGCATGGACTGATATTGGGCCTGGCGGTAGAACATGGTAAAGGGTTCGGGTTTAAGCTCGGGATGCACGTCCATCGATGCCATTACGTTGTGGAATTCACCCGTGCGCCGTCCGAGCAGTTCGGCGTGCTGCTGAAATACGCCGAACAGTTCGCGGGCCAGTTCCGGAGGAGGTTCGGAAACACCATTCATGGGTTTCTGTCCTTCCACGCTGGGCAACACATCAATCTCGGTTTCCTTGGCCAGCGCATTCTCGTAAAACCGACCCAGGTATTCGATGGTATATTCCCAGGCATCGCCCTGATTTTCAATGAATGCGTGCACGATGGCAATGGTGGCGATATCCTGATGCGGCGGTTTGTAGGTGATCGCCCCCATAAGCGGTGGTGTGTTTTCGAAATGGCCATACTCGGTCAGCGCCTGGCCGATTTCGAAATCGGGGTTCACGCCCGATTCCACCCGTCGAAAGAGCTTTAAGACAATTTGTTTACCGAAGAAAACCGACGTATTGCTCTGTTCGGTCTGCAGGACACGGGGTTCGGGCAACTGTTCGGGCGAGGGAATGAGCGTCCGGGCGACACGCGTCGGAACCACCCCCACAACACTGCTGACGTCCCGAGGCGGGCGGCCTTTGCGAACCAACCCTACCAGCGTGGCCGCAAAACGCTCATCCCACATCGCATCGATCAGCAGGCCGGCTTCACGCCCGTCGCTTTCCAGCCGCGCCACAATGGCTGTCGGTGATTCCTGGCGAATCTGTTCCGCCCGTTCGCCGCGCGCGCAGGTCAGCGGCAGCAAATAGCTCTCCCTGGAACCATCCGAGTATTCAACTCTCACAATCAGCAGGTTGGCCACCCCGCGCGGCCCGATTTTGAGGCGCACCGTGTCGGAGATCTTGACCGCTTCCATTTTTCGGGCTTTCCCGCCGAACCAGCGCCGCCGCCGCAAGTACTCGGTCAGAATCAGCTCCAAAGGATTCTGCTTGCCCTTGAAAAGATTCTCCCAGTTTTTTTCCATGAGCAGCACCGGCCACTCCTGATCCGTGCTGGTTGCGGGCAACATTTCCTCCCGCTGCGGCTGCAGCGCGAACCAATAATAAGCGTAAGGGTCCATGGTCATGGGGTACGGTTGATCATCGATCGCCGGAAAGTCAGTTCCGCCGCCGATCTCCATCGGCACCATTCCGGCAAATTCATTCAACTCCAGAAGGACGCTTTGGGAGTAGCGCGAAAGACTGGCGACCACCAGCACGGTCTCGTCCTGGTAACGGCGGATAAATGCCAGAATTTTCGGGTTGGACGTCGAAACAAAGTGGAGACTGCCGCGGCCGAACGCCCTGTACTGGCGGCGCAGGTGGATCATGCGTTTCATCCACCACAGCAGTGAACGTGGATTGTTCTGCTGGTTCTCCACATTGACGGCCTCGTAGTGATATTCCGGATCGATGATCACGGGCAGGTAAAGCCGCTGCGGATTGGCCCGGGAGAAGCCGGCGTTGCGGTCTGCGCTCCACTGCATCGGCGTGCGCACGCCGTTGCGGTCGCCCAGGAAGACGTTGTCGCCCATGCCGATTTCGTCGCCGTAGTAGATGACCGGTGTCCCATTGAGAGAAAGCAGCAGTGAATTCATCAGCTCGATCGCCCGCCGTTCATTGCCCAGCAGCGGCGCCAGTCGGCGCCGGATGCCCAAATTGATGCGCATCTCGCGATCGCGCGCGTAGACCTGATACATGTAGTCACGCTCCCGGTCCGTGACCATCTCCAGGGTGAGTTCATCGTGGTTGCGCAGAAACATGGCCCATTGCGCGTTCTCTGGAATCGACGGAGTCTCGTTGAGGATGTCCACGATCGGAAATCGGTTTTCCATGCGGATGGCCATGAAGAGGCGCGGCATGATCGGGAAATGAAAGGCCATATGGCACTCATCGCCCTGGCCGAAATAGGCCGCGGCGTCCTCGGGCCACTGATTGGCTTCGGCCAGCAGCATCCGATTGGGGAAACGGGCATCCATATGGCGGCGCAGTTGTTTAAGAAACAGGTGCGTTTCGGGCAGGTTTTCGCAGCTGGTGCCTTCACGTTCATAAAGGTAAGGGACCGCATCCAGCCGCATGCCGTCCACACCGCGCTTGAACCACAACTCCATCAACTGAATGATGGCCTTGCGCACCCTGGGATTGTCAAAATTCAGATCGGGCTGGTGGGCATAAAAACGATGCCAGTAATAGGCGCCGGCCACCGGATCAGCCGACCAGTTGGAAGATTCAAAATCTTTGAAAATAATGCGGGTGCCGGCATATTTATCCATGGAATCGGACCAGACGTAGAAGTCGCGCTCTTTGCTTCCCCGGGGTGCCCTGCGGGCCATCTGGAACCAGGGATGCTGATCGGAGGTGTGATTGATCACCAATTCGGTGATCACGCGCAACCCCCGGCGGTGGGCTTCCTTCATAAAGCGGCTAAAGTCCGAAAGCGTTCCGTAAGAGGGGTGAATGGCGGTGTAGTCGGAGATGTCGTAACCGTCATCCTTGAGTGGAGAAGGATAAAACGGCAGCAGCCAGATTGTGTTGATGCCCAGATCTTCAAGGTAATCGAGCCGGGAGGTGAGCCCCTGAAAGTCGCCCGATCCATCGGCGTCGCTGTCCTGAAAAGCGCGTACATGGACCTGATAGATGATCGCATCTTTGTACCAGAGCGGATTTTCCTGGATTGCCACAGGACGCGAATGCTTCACCTGATCTCCTCTTGTCATGTTTTGCCGGTTCAGGTGCAGTGCATCTTTAGCCGCGCTGCACGACCGTAAATGCCGGTCAGGGTTTTGAGTCGGTCGCGAATTTCGGCTGTCAGCATTCCGGATTCGAAACGCCACTGCCAGTTGCCCTGTGAGGTTCCGGGCAGATTCATCCGTGCGGCGCTGGGCAAGCCCAGCACATCCTGCAGCGGAAATATGGCCGTGTCCGCCACCGAAGCAATTGCCATGCGGATGAAATCCCAATGGATCTCGCTGCCATCCGTGTTCAAGTACTGCAGTACCGCCGACCGTTCGCTGCGTATTTCTTCATGGGACTGGGTGGTCTGGGTTCCCGGTGCGGCCGTGAACCACCCGAGCGTTGTGTTGTGGTCGTGGGTGGCGGTATAACAGACGCAATTGCGGGTATAATTGTGCGGCCTGTAATCGCCGGCTTTGGGATCGTTGCCGAACGCCATCTGCAGGATGCGCATGCCGGGATATCCCAGACGATCCCGCAGGATATCCACCTCGGGTGTAATCACCCCCAGGTCTTCGGCGATAATTTCGATCTTCCCCAGTTTGGCCTCAACCGCTTTGAAGAGCTTTGCTCCCGGGCCTTTTACCCAGCGGCCGTTGACGGCCGTAGGCTCGTCGGCCGGTATCTCCCAATACGCCTCGAATCCGCGGAAATGGTCCAGCCGCAGGACATCCACCAGCAGCAGATTGATGCGAAAACGGTCGATCCACCAATCGTATCCCTCATCGGCCATGCGGTCCCAACGGTAAATGGGATTACCCCAACGCTGGCCGGTGCTGCTGAAATAGTCGGGCGGCACACCGGCAATCACAAGAGGCTGCCCTTGCGCATCCAATTGAAACAGTTCGGGCTTCGACCACACCTCGGCACTGTCATGCGCCACATACAAGGGGATATCGCCGATAATGCGGATTCCGGCAGCCCGGCAGTACTCCCTCACCGAAGCCCATTGTTTGAAAAAAAGATACTGCACGAACATCCAGAAACGAATCTCGTCCATCAAGCGGTTCCGCCATCCGGCCAGCGCATCCGGATTACGCACGCGCGCGTCCCGCTCCCATTGGGTCCAGGGTAATCCGTGATGAAAATCTTTCAGGGCTGCAAACAATGCGTAATCTTCCAACCAGAAGGCATTGCTTTCGATGAATGCGTAAAACTCATCCGGCAGTTTGTCCGTATAGCGGTTTTTGAAATTACTGAAAGCTTTCATCAAGAACGGCATTTTATATCCCAGAGCCCAGCCGAAATCGATGTACTGGGCTGGGAAGGCAGGGGGTCTGGCGATCTCCCCAGGGTCCAGAAGCCCTTCTTTTGCAAGCAACTGCAGGCTGACCAGGGCGGGGCTGCCGGCATAAGCCGATAAGCACATATAAGGCGAGTTGCCGAAACCGGTGTGATTCAGAGGCAAAACCTGCCATAACTGCTGATCCGTTTCCTTTAGAAATTCGATGAAGTCGTATGCCGAGGGTCCAAAGTCGCCGATACCAAAGGGTCCGGGCAACGCAGTAGGATGTAACAGAATCCCGCTGCACCTGCTTTTCGCCATCATGTCCTCCTGGATTGAAACTCCTGGTGTCCTCAAGCCTGCAATTTATGCATATCCACAGCGAGCGGCAAATTAGTGGCGACCTGTATTTTCCTTAAACACCCATGGCGGTGGGCCACGCTCTGTGCCCGGGTTTCCCGGCACACCTGAGCACTTTGAGGGCATCGTAAATGCCAAAACGGTTGACCTGACGCGCGTTGGATGGAAAACCAGGATCGTTCCATGGTGAGATACAGGGCTTTTTGTATGTATGCCCGCATGGATCAGTACTACGGTAGCTTCATACTAAAGTTTCGGAAAGGAATACAACCCGCATGCAAAACGCAGAAGAACGGATCCGGGTGGTCTTTGAGGCTGTCGATCCTGAGATCGACAGCGGCCGCTTTCCAATCAAGCGCTGTGTGGGAGAGAAAGTCAAGGTTGCGGCCGACATTTTTGCCGACAGCCACGATCTGATTTCCGCACGGTTGCACTATCGCTTTCAGCACGAAGCGCAATGGCGGGAGACCCCCATGCAGTTGATCATCAACGACCGATGGGAAGGCGAATTCAAGGTAGATCGGATCGGCCGTTATCATTACATGCTTACGGCGTGGATCGACCACTTTAAGACCTTCCAGCGCGACTTGCATAAAAAAGTGCAGGCTGGTCAGGATATCGACGCCCAACTGGCCATGGGAGCCGGGTTGATCGAGGCGGCCGCCGAGCGTGCAACCGGCCCGGAAGCGGAACAACTGCACCGCTGGGCCGCGGACATGCAATCGGAAAACAGTCTGGAATCGCGGATCGTGCTTGCCTCCGATCCTGTGCTCTCTTCATTGATGAACCGCTATCCGGACGTCCGTTTCGCTGCGCAGTACGAAAAAGAATTGAGTGTAGTAGTCGATGCGCCGCGTGCCGGCTTCAGCACCTGGTACGAATTCTTTCCGCGCTCCAGTCGGGAGGACGGGGCACACGGCACGCTGCGGGATTGCGAGGCCCGACTCGGGTATATCGCTCAGATGGGGTTCGATGTTTTATACCTGCCGCCCATTCATCCCATTGGTCGGGTTCACCGCAAGGGTCGCAACAACTCTCCTCAAGCCGGTCCCGAAGACCCGGGAAGCCCCTGGGCGATCGGCAGTTCAGAGGGCGGCCACAAATCCGTGCACCCCCGCCTGGGCTCGTTGGAAGACTTCCAGCGACTGGTGAAAAAAGCCGCCGAATTGAACATCCATATGGCCTTGGACATCGCATTCCAGTGCGCCCCGGATCATCCCTACGCCATTGAGCATCCCGAATGGTTCCGCCGCCGGCCCGACGGGAGTATTCAGTACGCGGAGAACCCCCCGAAAAAATATGAAGACATTTACCCGCTCAATTTCGAAACCGAGCAGTGGCAAACGCTCTGGGAAGAACTGAAGAGCATTTTTGTTTTCTGGATCGGGCACGGCGTCCGGATCTTCCGGGTGGACAATCCCCACACCAAACCTTTCCCCTTCTGGGAGTGGGTGATCGGGCAGATCAAGCAGGAGCATCCCGAAACGATCTTTCTCTCCGAAGCATTCACCCGTCCCAAAGTGATGTACCGGCTGGCCAAACTCGGTTTTACGCAATCCTATACCTACTTCACCTGGCGCAATGCCAAATGGGAGATCATCCAATATTTTACAAAGCTTTATAACAGCCCGCTGGTTGATTTCTTTCGCCCCAACCTGTGGCCGAATACACCGGATATTCTGCCTGAATACCTGCAAAACGGCGGCAGACCGGCTTTTATGGTGCGTTTGGTCCTGGCGGCTACATTGGGTGCCAATTACGGAATCTACGGACCGGCATTCGAATTACAGGAAAACAGACCCAGACAGGCCGGCAGCGAAGAATACCTGGATTCGGAAAAGTATGAGATCCGAAAATGGCCCTGGGACAGCGCAGACAACCTCAGCGCTTTTATCGGCAGGGTCAACCAGATCCGTCGCCAGAATCCTGCTTTCCGTGAAAACCGTTCCCTGGTGTTTCACGCCATCGACAACGAGGAACTGCTCTGTTTCAGCAAGCGCACCGACGACCTGGACAATATCGTTCTGGTGATAGTGAATCTGGATCCGTACCACACCCGTTCAGGCTGGTTGGAACTGCCGATCGCGGAGTTGGGATTGGAGCCGCAGCAATCCTACCAGATGCACGACCTGCTCAGCGGAGCCCGCTTCATCTGGCGCGGTGCGACAAACTTTGTCGAACTCGACCCCCAGGTCGTTCCCGCCCACATCTTCCGGCTGCGACGCTGGGTGCGCACAGAAAAGGATTTCGACTATTTTATGTAGCCCTTGCAGTCGGCTCAGCCTTCGCGGATGTGCGGCCCGCTCTCGATCCGACCGGCCCATGAAATCCTGCGGTAGTCGAGCTTGCGCTGCAACTCGCGGATGGTCGCGGCTCCTCCGTAAGTGAGTCCGGAGCGTAATCCCCCGATGATATCGGCGATAATCTCGTCCTCTGCTTCGCGGAACGGGATCTCGACCGAAATGCCTTCGGCGGTTTTCCAGCCCGCCATGACCCCGTGCTGCTCGATGACCGCCTCCTGACTGGCCATTCCCCGATAGACCTTCACCTGAAGCTCCTGGCCGTTGGCGGCTGTGCGGCGAAGAACGGGCCCTGGAGTGGGTCGGGTTCCGGACAGCATGGCGCCGATCATCACATAATCAGCACCGAAGGCCAGTGCTTTCACGATGTCGCCGGGATTGCGGATGCCCCCGTCGGCAACGATCGAGCGGTCCACTTTGGCGCACTCCCGTATGGCGGTCAGATTGGGAACACCGAACCCGGTCTTTATGCGGGTCGTACAGACCGAGCCGCCCCCGATGCCTACTTTGATCATATCCGCACCGCATGAGGCCAGATAGTCCGCCCCGGCATAAGTGGCGACATTGCCGGCCATCACGAAGGTCTGCTTGCCGAGCAGTTCGCGGATTTGCTTGAAAGCGCGCCCGACGTAGCGTCCATGGGCATGGGCTACATCCATGCAGAACATTTCAGCGCCGCTGTCGCGCAAGGCGGCCGCCCGATCCAGCTCAGCCGAAGTACAGCCGATCGAAACAAACACGGGGCGCCGGCACCTTTTAAAAATACGCACATTTTCTTCAATGGACATAAACCGGTGCAGCACCCCTATTCCGCCCTTGCCGGAGATATAATTGGCCATTGTCGCCTCAGTGATCGTATCCATATTGGCGCTCATGACCGGCAGGGAAAGCGTCAGGCGGCCTGTCTTGTCAGTCATTGTGATATCGACCAACTGCCTCGATTCATAGTGATTATAGGCCGGCACCAGGACGATGTCGTCATACGTGATGCTTTCTTCCACGATTCATCTCCGCGCATCAGGTTTCGGGTACCCATCAGCAAGCCTTTATATCGGACCGGGTATAAAGGGAAGTGGGTGGTGTCCGTATTTTAAATTTTTACCCTACAGGGGGCCTGCGTTGACAACCTCTCCGCAATCCCCATTGTCGGGATAATCGAGTGATGCAGGAGGTGCGTGATGCCAAAAATTAGAGAAGTTCTGTTGGATGATGTGTGTTCCGACGGGAATTGTCATAAAGCGGAGGAACCGATTGACCTGCGGGCTAAGGAAGAAAGAGCGCACGCCGGTTCCGGGGGCAGTCGCTGGATAGAGGCGTTCTGCCCCCAACAGGCCTGCGAGATCACCAGTCCGATTGAACTGCCTTGACACATACGGCGGGCGGTTTCACCCGTCCGCCGTATAATATGGGCTCAATGACCAAAGCTAATCCTCGTCCTCCTCGTCATCCTCTTCGTATTCTTCTATCATCTCCACCATGGCCAGCGCCTCCATTGCAGTTTCGGAAATTTCGTCGTCCTCGTGTCCGGCGAATTCCTCCAGAATATCTTCAGCCGCTTCCGGGCGGATAGCGGGTACCGCGGCGATGGCTGCCAGCAGCAGCGCTTTTTCGGTTTGAGCGGAGTCAAGCAGTTGGGTGATGTGGGGCCAGGCATCTTTAAGCCCCCAGTTGCCTGCAGCACAAACCGCCTGATAATGGATTTCCAGATCGGGGTTTTGCAGCGATTCGAGGATCTGGTCTTCGAATCCGCTGATGAACTGCATACAAAAAACAGCGGTCAAACGCCAGGCGTAATCGTCGGAGACATACGCGTCGCGCACCACCTGCTGGTGCCAATCCTCGGGAGCATGCACCGAGGCTTCCAGCAGTTGCCGCCGCAGTTCGACCGGCAGCTGCGGGTCCTCGAACAGCCTGCGCAGCGATTCTTTAGCGCGCTCGAACAGTGCTTCGGAAATGATGATTTCTTCGGGTTCCTCAAAACCCATCGTATCAGCATGTTCAAGCGCCGTGCCGATGGAAAGGGCCGCCTCGCCGCGCAGTCCCACCGGTTCCAAAGAGCTGCAAACGATCGCGAGCAGCGTTTCGGCAATCATCGGGTTCATGACATTGTAATCGCCCGCCAATTCTGCTGCGAGCAGACGGTCTTCGGGAGCAGCCGAACGATTGCGCAGCACGGCCGCTATCGTCTGATCAGCCTCTTCGGGCCACTCCCATGAAGGAATATTTTCCAACGTTCTCAGATCCATACGTATTCTCCTTTTCGTATCCGACACTTGGATAAATGAATTCAGCCTGACTGGCCAAACCACAAAAACCACACCGCTGCAACACGTTTGTTATTCGCATTCATTTTGAAACCTGCCGTTGCGCAACTTTCCCTAAAGCATTCCGGCTGTCAGGCGATATCCGTTTCAGCGCTGAGCCGGAGGGCACCCGCAAGACGCTCGAGAGATAAAAATAGGTATGTACACGAACCAATGTGCCCTCACAATTCTGCAGCCGGGAGAGATCGGGGTCGCCTGCCGGCAGGGCTGAGCGTGAATTGAGTATTGCAAAAGAACGGGCCGCTGTTTTAAATGGTGCGTGTTTCAACCACCTGCAGGGATCTGACGCCCGCATGACGATCACCACCAAAGAAAGGAATGCCGGAATGCAGCATACTGCCAAACGTCCATTTTTCATCCTGGGTATCATGATCCTGTTGGTCGGCACCTTTGCAGCCCAGGCGTGGGCGGATCAGTACATCAAGCAAAAACAACACACCGGCCCGTTCCAGATCATGGGCCGTACAGAACCGGCAAAAGACGAGATTAATGAAATCTGGATCAGCGGCCGCAAAGCCCGGTTCGATTCTCCGGAAGACTCGACCATCGTGGATATGGACAAGAAAACAATGGTCACAATCAACCATGTCGATAAAACTTACTCCGAAGCGCCATTAGGACAACTCGCGGGTATGCTGGGTGAGGCCTCCGAGGCAGCTTCGGGTGAAGAAAACCAGCAGATGCAACAGGCATTTCAGGCCATGGCGGCAGCTATGATGAAAACCGAAACCCAGGTGGTCGATACGGGCGAAAAGAAAAAAATCAAAAACTGGAACTGCCGCAAGTATCAGGTTACCATGAAGATGGGCATGGGGCAGGTGGTTTCAGAAATTTGGGCCACCGAAGATATCAAGGTCGACCCCGAGCTTTTTACCGCCATGCAGAGTGCAATGGCCGCCAATCAGCCCGGAATGTCCCAGACGACTGAAGAGCTGAAAAAGATAAAGGGCTTCCAGGTTCTATCCAGCAGCACCACTCAGACCATGGGCACCTCGGTTCAATCCAGCGTCGAAGTATTGGAAGTAGCCACCAAGAGCGCTCCGGCCGATCTGTTTAAAATCCCGACCGGCTATAAGAAAGAATAATGCCCTGAGCGATATCCGGTTAACAAATGGTAAAATTTCGAAATCTTAAGATATGGTGTATCAAGTCTTGCTTGAAGGGCGCCAAACGCCGGATGCCGGCCGCGGTACCATCTCTTTATCCATGATCCCGTTTGATGTCGAAGCGTGCACAATGATCATCGTCCATGCGGCATTCGGCAGCCACGCGCACCCTTGAATTTCGGTTCCCGGATCGCACGTGTAATTCAGCTCCGAACCTTTCCCAAGGTCCGGGTGGCGTTCACGACTGCGATCAAGGCCGTACCCATATCGGCGAATACCGCCTCCCACATACTGGCCAAGCCGAAGGCGCCGAAGCCCACAAAAACGGCTTTAACAATCAGTACCATTACGATGTTCTGCCATACGACCGACCGCGTCTTGCGGGAGATGGCGATCGCTTCAGCTATTTTGTCCAGAGAATCGGTCACGATCACCACATCGGCGGTTTCTATGGCGGCTGCCGATCCTGCTGAGCCCATGGCCACTCCCACATCGGCACGCGCCAGCACGGGCGCATCGTTGATACCGTCGCCGACGAAAGCGAGCTTTCCGGTATGATCGCTTTCTTTTAATATCTGCTCGAGGAGGTGAACCTTCTGTTCGGGCAGCAGGTCGGCATGAAAACGATCGAGATGAAGCTGCCGGGCAACCCGCTCCGCGGCACAAGCATTGTCACCCGTCAACATGTCGATTCTGCGGACGCCGATGTGGCGCAATCGTTCAATCGCCTTGCTGGCGCCATGCCTGATTTGATCGCCGATGACGATATAACCGACATATGTGTCATCCACGACCACGTGGGCCACCGTACCCTCCAGGGCGCAGATACTGTGCGCGATCTTCTCCTGATGCAATAATGCATCATTGCCCACCAGAATACGATGCCCGTTCCATTGCGCCCGCACGCCGCTGCCCGCCATCACGGTATGCCCGGTCACCTCCGAAGAATCCATGACACCGCCGCTTTCGGCAAAGGCGCGTGAAATTGAGGTGGCGATGGGATGGGTCGAGTGCAGTTCCGCGGCGGCGGCGAAGGCCAGCAGCTGTTCTTCGGAATAGCCGTTCGTCGCCACGACCTGATCCACCACGAAGATGCCGCGGG
>DDYQ01000005.1:0-6211 GCA_002348005.1 Desulfobacteraceae bacterium UBA2230
TGGTATTCGATGAGGTGGACGCCGGCATCGGAGGAGAAGTGGCCGAAGTAGTCGGCCGCAAGCTGGATGCCCTGGCGGGGCGTCACCAGGTGCTGTGCATCACCCACCTCCCCCAGATCGCACGTCACGGACGCCATCATTTCCGCATCTGTAAAAGCGTTGAGCAGGGCCGCACACGCACCACTATCGCACCTTTAAACGCCGAAGAACGGGTGACTGAAATCGCCCGCATGCTGGGTGGCGAAAAGATCACCGCCACCACTCTCCAACATGCCGGCGAACTGCTGGCGGGACGCTGACCGTACCCGCAAATGGCCAGCACAAACATCGCCTGCGACGATCCGGAGTACCTCCGGAATGTTGCGCTCCCATCACGCACCAAAAGCGCATAGGGACCCGAGCCCGTCCCACGTCAGCTGATCCTTATACAAAAGGAGCTGCTATGTCTAGTCTTTACAGTATCCTCTCTTTGTTGACGGCCACGCTGTTGATCGCCCTGGCGGTCTCGGTCTTCCGGCGCCGGAAAGATGCTTTCGGTTCGTTCTGTCGCAAAACCCTGCTCTTCGCACTTCTCACCGCCGCATTGACGGCCGGGTGCGCACTGGTCATCGTTGTAATACTTATGCAAGGTGATCGACCGGTTGACGCCCTTCTGTTTACGGTGCCGCTGCTCGTTTTGCTCACCTTGCTCTTCGGGCCGCTCATACAGCGCGCTCAGTCTGCACTGGAACGGCGCTTCGCCGCTGAACGCTATGATTACCATCAAACGATCAAACGGGTCAGCCGCACGATCGCTGCGGTTCTGGATTATGAGACCATCAACCGTCTCATGCGGGAAACGTTGATCGAAGCCCTGAAGGTCGAAAAAGGGTTGCTGATGGTGCGTACCGGCGGCCAGGGACAATTTGTGCCCCTGGCCNNGTGGGCGAATCCGCAGGCGCAGACAGGCGCCTGGAACCGCAGGGCCCGCTGGTGCGCCGTCTGGAAACCAGCACCCGGCCGCTTCGGCGGCGGGATTTCGCCGGGACGAAAGATCCGGATGATGCCGTCCTCGCCAGCGATCTGACCCGCTGGGGTGCCGAGATCGTATTCCCCATGCGCTTCGAAGCGAGGCTCAATGGTCTTTTGATTCTCGGAGAAAAACGCTCCGGCAGTGCCTATTCGGGTGACGAAATCGATCTGTTGGAGACGCTGTGCGCCCAGAGCGCGCTGGCCATCGAGAATGCCCGAGCCTACCAGGCCTTGAAGACGCTGAACCAAAACCTGGAACAAAAGGTCGCGGACCGCACGCGTGAGCTGGAAACTGCGCTGCGGGAAAAAGAACGCACCCAGGAACAGCTCATCCGTTCGGAAAGCCTTGCGGCGCTCGGACAACTGGTGGCCGGAGTGGCCCACGAGTTGAACAACCCCCTGACCAGCGTGACCAGCCTGCTGCAGTCCACCCTGGAAGACCTGCAGCACTGGGATCTCTGCCGGGCGCCGGACGAGGATTGGATCGACGACCTGCACTTTGCCGGTCAAGAGCTGGCACGCGCCAAATCGATTGTCGGCAGCCTTTTGGGACTGGCCCGTCAGACGCAGACCTATACCGAGGCTGTCGATATCAACAGCGTGGTGCGCGACGCCTTGCGGGTGCTGCACAATCAATTCAAACACGCCGCGATCAAGATCGAGCAGGACCTTGACGGGAAGCTGCCGGCAATCTCCGGGAACTTCGCCAATCTGGGTCAGGTCGTGGTGAATATCATAAAAAATGCCATGCAGGCGGTCGCCGATCAGACCGACGCCCGGATCGTGGTGCGCTCTCGTTTTCAGGCCGGGGCCAACGAAATCCTGTTTGTCTGCCAGGACAATGGCTGCGGCATCGACCCGGCAATCCGCAAAGATGTTTTTAAACCGTTCTTCACCACCAAGCCGGCAGGTCAGGGGACCGGCCTAGGGCTCTATATCTGCCACGAAATCGTGCGCAAGCATTGTGGTGCGATTCATCTCGACGCAGCCCTGCCCCACGGCACGGTACTGGCGGTGCGCTTGCCGGTCGCCGCGCCGCGCCCGCAACCGTACGCTGAACGTGCACTTGCGGATAAAATGCCGTTTGTTGAAAAATCGGCGTAAAATCAAGCGTTCTATTGACAATCCGGGTGCGATGATAATAAAAAAGGCCCTTGAATCATCATTACAAGGACGCATCTATGCCGATCTACGAGTTCAAATGTCTCAACTGCAATGAATATGTCGAAATCCTGGTCATGAATCGTGAAGACAGGCAGGTCGAAATGAAATGCACCAAGTGCGGCGGAGAAGCCCTGGAGCGGATTCTCAGCACCACCAGTTTTGCAATGGGCACCGGGGGTCAGAAAGCCGATACCTCAGCCCAGACGCGGACCTGTTCCGGCGGATCCTGCACCACCTGGAATCTGCCGGGTCATTAACCATAACCCCGCCGCATATCGGTTGACAGCTCCCATGGCCCCCCTTGCGCTCCATAAGCAGGAAAAAGATCAATTCATAAAGCTCTTTAAGCAGGATCGGATCGATCGCTTCGAAGATCGCCTGGTGGTGCTTGAATCTTTTCTGAGCGTCGAACACCACGTCACGGTCTCCGAACTGGCTGAATTGATACGCCGGAGCGGCGCGGAATTGTCGGATGAATTCATCGGCGACACTATTGAACTGATGTGCCGATATGGATTCGCGCAGCGCAATCCCTTCGATAACGGGGTCATGCGCTACGAGCACCGCCATCTGGGCCAGCATCACGATCACATGATCTGCACCAAATGCCGCAAAATCATTGAATTCCAGAATCAGGCGGTGGAGCAGCTGCAGGAGCAGATCGCCTCGGACTACGGATTTCACATGCTTCAGCATAAAATGGAACTTTACGGAATTTGCCGGGAGTGTCAGGCAGGGCGCGATCTGTTCATCTCCCTCGATATGGCCAAAGCCGGCGAACGGTTGATCATAAAAGCTTTCAGCGGGGGTGCCAAGGCCCGGTTGCGGCTCCTGACCATGGGGCTGCGGATTGGCGACTGCATCGAAGTGATCAACAATGTGCAACACGGGCAACTGGTGATCGCCTTAGATTTTAAACGCCTTGTGCTGGGGCGCGGGCTGGCCGAAAAAATCCAGGTGGCGCCGATCCGGGGGGCTGCCGAAGCCGCGGTATGCGCCCACCGGGGTCCGGTTTGACCCAAAATGGAAATCAGAAGACAGATAAAGGTAACGGTCATGAAACACTACCTGCTCGTTCTGATCACGGCATTCGCCTGTGCGCTTTCAGCCGGGCCGGCGGCCGGCGCGGAACGCATCGCCGTAACGGCGGAGACGGCCAACATCCGCTCAGGTCCAGGAGCGAAACACGATCAGCTGTGGCAGGTTGAGAAGTTTCACCCCTTGCTGGTCCAGGAAAAAAAAGAGGATTGGTACCGCGTCAAGGATTTCGAAGGTGATGAGGGCTGGATTCACAACTCGCTGGTGGGGAAAATCGACACGGTGATCGTCAAATCGAATCAATGCAACATTCGCAAGGGACCGGGAACCCAATTCGATATCCTGTTTCCGGTGGACAAGGGCATCCCGTTCAAAGTGATCCAGCGCAAAGACAAGTGGATCGAAATCCAGCATGCGGACGGCGATCGCGGTTGGATTCTGAACACTCTGGTATGGTGATCCGATGACGATATACGAGCGACTCGACCCCCAAAAAAATCTGATCGTCGGCGTCGGTTCGGCGTTGATCGATATCCTGGTTCATGAAAATGACGCGTTCCTTCAAAAAACGGGTGCCATCAAAGGCGGCATGTCCTATGTGGACAAGGCTTTTATCGATTATACGGTCGGTGCTGCGACATTGACCCCGGATGTGGTACCCGGAGGGTCGGCCTGCAATACCATGGTGGGTATCGGCCGTCTCGGCGGGGCGGCGCGTTTTGTGGGCAAATGCGGCAATGGTCCGATGGGCCAGCTTTTCCGGACCGATTTGCAGAAACAGAATGTGGAGCCGATGCTGTTAGGATCGGACTCCCCCACCGGCCGGGTGCTTTCAATCATCACGCCGGATGCACAGCGCTCGATGTTCACTTTTCTAGGCGCCTCTGCCGAAACCCGACCGCAGGAAATCACGCCTGACTGTTTTGAACAGGCTGCGGCCGTGCACATCGAAGGGTATCTGGTGTTCAATCGAGACTTGATTACGACCGTGCTGGAAGCGGCAAAAAATGCAGGCGCCGTCGTCAGCCTGGACCTCGCCAGCTTCAATGTGGTCGAGCAGTGCGAAGATATCCTGCCTGGACTGATCGCCGAATACGTTGACATTCTGATTGCCAATGAGGATGAGGCCCGGGCCTACACCGGATGCACGGATCAGCGCCAGTCCCTGGACCGTCTGGCGGATGGTCTGGAATTGGCCGTTTTAAAGATGGGGGAGCGGGGAAGTTTGATTTCCCACAAGGATCGGACCTTGCGCATCCAGGCCTGCGGCAATGGCACCGGGGCAGTTGATACCACGGGGGCCGGCGATCTGTGGGCAGCTGGTTTTTTATACGGTCTGGTGAACCGAATGCCGCTTGAGCGCTGCGGAGAACTTGGTGCGTTGTGCGGCTATGAGGTTTGCAAGGTTGTGGGCGCCCACATACCCGATGAACGCTGGGAAATTATCAAAAAAAGCCTGGAGGAATAATGGTCACCAAACGCAAAAAGCTGCTGAAAGAACCGGATGAATTCTTTACGACGACAGGACGGCTGATCAACTGGGTCAAGGTCCATCCCCGACAGGTAACCTATGCCGTTCTCGCTTTCCTGGCCATGACCGTAGCCGTCACCGGTTTTCGTTATTATACCGAGCGGCGGGCCCAGACCGCTTCGAGCCTGTTAAGCCAGATCCTGACCAGCTATCAGGAAGCGCTTTCCCAGGGGGATCCGAAGCAGGCCTACCAGACCGTCGAACCCGATTTCAAACGCCTGATTTCGGAGTACGGCAGCCAGCCGGCCGGACGACTGGGGCTGGTCTATTATGCCCACTTCAGCGCGGCCGCTCAGGCGCCGGATACCGCCATCACGCTTTACCAGGAGGCCCTCACCCGATTCAGGGGGGACGCGCCACTGGCCAATGTGATTGGTCACAGCCTTGCCATGGCTTACGAACAAAAGGGGGACTCGGCGGCGGCGATTGAACAATACCGCCAGATTGCCCGAGGCGCCAGTCTGTTGCATAAGGCCGATGCGCTGTTTCAGTTGACGCGGCTCTATCAGCAAACCGGTGAAGCCGAGAAGAGCCGTGAGGTGCTGGAGCAGCTGAACAAGGAATTCCCGGATTCGATCTATGCTGAGCCCGCCGCTGAGCTGGCGGCCGGTTGATCCGGACCCATCCGCATTAAAGGCCGATGCCCTGTGCATCGGTCTTCTTTTTGCGGGAGCGAGGATTTTATTCTGCTGAATCCGTGAGCGTGGGTATTTTGATGCCGAATTTTTTGAGCTTCTGGTTCAGGCCGCTCTTGCCGATGCCCAAGAGGTCGGCGGCATGAGCCTGAACATAGTCGGTGCGCTGTAACGCCCTCAGGATGAGGTATTTTTCGACATGCGCCAGTGTTTCATATAAGGAAGCCTCGGGCGGCAGTCCCTCCATCTGAAACGTATTGTCCTTGTAAACATTCTGCTTGAAGTCCTTGGGCAGATCATCCACTTCGATCACCTGGCCCGAACACATGACCATCGCCCTTTCGATCACGTTCTCCAGTTCGCGCACATTACCGGGCCAGCTGTAGTCAAAAAAAAGCCGTTCCACTTCCCGGCTGACATGGGTAACAGTCGGCTGACCCTGGCGTTCGGCTGCATACTTCTGGATAAAATGGGGCGTCAGGAGGCGGATGTCTTCCTGCCGCGCGCGCAGCGGCGGCAACACAATATGCACCACATTCAGGCGATAAAAGAGATCTTCACGGAAGTGCCCCCTGCGGACCTCTTCCTTCAGTGCTTTATTGGTTGCCGCAATCAGCCGGATGTTGACCTCGATTGGCCGCACACCGCCCACGCGCTCGAAGACCTTTTCCTGCAACACACGCAGCAATTTGACCTGCAGGGCGGGTGAAAGCTCGCCGATTTCGTCCAGAAAGAGTGTTCCGCCGTCCGCCAGTTCGAAGCGCCCCTTCTTCATGGCCACCGCGCCGGTGAAAGCGCCTTTCTCATGGCCGAACAGCTCACTTTCCAGCAG